>NZ_JBHZPG010000073.1:0-3946 GCF_042788005.1 Peribacillus sp. YIM B13472 | reverse complement strand
AAGTCCTTCAAAAAATTAGAATATGGTGGGCTTATTTTAGTATGGCCTCTTTCACTAATGTGTTTTCATACAAAAAAATTAGAATATGGTGGGCTTATTTTAGTATGGCCTCTTTCACTAATGTGTTTTCATACAAAAAAAGAGCTGCAAAGCAACTCCCTTATTGAAGTAAAGCACCCGTTGCTTAATAACACAGTGCTTAAATCGTTTACGGATGGTCTCTAGTCTCAGCATACAAATCAATCATATATTCACTATTATTTTCTGCCCCTCCTTCATCAAGTTCAAGGTCATCAATCCATTGATAATAATGTCCTAGCTCGTGGGCAATAGTACCAAGAATAGCTGCAAGTGCATCATCTTGCCCATTCTCCGCCAATAATTCTAAATAGTCACCAGTAGCTATTCTTATATATGGTTCTTCACTTTTGTCAAAAGGACCAAAAAATGTACCCGATACTAATTCTTTATCGAACCTGCTTTTAATTTGGTAATCTTTTTTTAGATATACAACAACTCGAATGGGAAATTCAAATTCTAGCCTTAACCACTTTGCAAATTCTAGACAAGCCCTTCTAACTTCTGGATAGACGCCTTGTTCACATCTTATTCTTAATCCTTGTCGTGGGTAATCTTCCTTCATTTAACCACCACCTCTAACATACCTCTGCTATACATAAAATAAAAAGGAATTATGCCTTTTATTTATTAGACTTCTTTAACTAACCCTTTAGTTCCATAAGAAAAAGGCTCCCTTAGCTCCTCCCTTATTGAATGAGGAATGAATATGGTAGTCTTTTAAACTGATTTTAGTTTTTCTTTTATGGATTGTAATTTTTTAAATTTCTTATCGTAGCTTTGTCTTTCTAACATCTTGTTTACTAATTCAATGGCATCTTTTTTGCGATTTGCCTGCAAATAAGCTTCAACTACCTCGTCAAACCCTTTAGAGTACGGAAACTTTTCTTCTTTTGCTAGTTCAAATGATATATCAAAGTAATCAGTTGCCTTTTTATATTGTTCTAACCTTAAATACATTCTGGCATTAGCTAAATTTAATTCAGCACGTTCCAGATTAGTAAGTGTTTCTAATTCTAATGCTTGTTTTCTTATATCAAGGGCTTTTTCATATTCCTTTTTTTCTTCAAGATAAAAAGCTTTGTCATAGAAATGTCCAAACTTTGTTAAAGGTCTTTTTGATTTATAAATTCTATATACGATATAAATTAGAAGTAATAGTAATGCTATCAAGTATTTTTCCCCCTAAGATGGTTGACCGTTCTATTGTGGTTATAAAACCTCCTTTATTGAAGTAAAAGCACCCGTTAGTTCATTAAGAAAAGTCTCCGTTTGTTGTATATTTGTAAATTCAAGTAATTCAATATGAGCCTTGTTCTCTTAGAAATAACGCTACCTGTTCGTTTCCATATCGCTCCGCAAATAAGAGAGCAGTATTTCCTTCATCTTCTTTAACGTTGATGTCTGCACCTTTTTCCACTAAATACTTTACTGTTTCTAAATTCCCGTAGCAGCTAGCTATAATCAATGGAGTAGTTCCATCGCTAGACTTAATATCAATTTTGGCACCGTTATTTAACAAAAATTCCACTAGTTCTATACGATCTTCAGAGGCTGCTTGATACAAAGGGGAAAAACCGTAATTATCCCTGGAATTGATGTTAGCTCCAATAGATAAAAGGAATTGAATAATCTCTATTTGGCATTCTTGTGTTGCCCAATGGAGTGGAGCCCACCCATCCTCGTCTTTGTTATTTGCATCTGAATCACTTCGTACTAACCGTTTCACTTTTCCAAAATGACCTTCGTAAATGGCTCTGACTAATTCTTCTCTATTCCTCTTTTTAAGTTTATTTCTAATTCTTCTTTTCATAGGTTTTCCCCTTAAATTAATTAATTTTAACCATCATTAATGTAGCCTCCTAGGGTGTTTGCAGTTATTCAACAATCCTGCCCCGTTAGTTACATAAAGAAAAAACTGCCTTTTAAAGACAGCTCCGAGCCTAACCTAAAGCACCCGTTAGTTCATTAAGGTATTACTACTTATTCCAATCCTTAACTAACATACCGTAAACAATATGGTCAACATAATGGTCATACAACCATTCTGCTTGTCTGATACAACCTTCATTAACAAAACCTAATCTTTCAGGAATCCCTCTACTTTTCTTATTCTCCAAAGCAACCCTAATTTCAACTTTATCTAGTTTCAATTCTTTAAATGCATAATCAGTCAATGCCTTAGCTACTCTTGTCATAATTCCATTTCCTTGATATTCTTCTCCGAGCCAATAACCAATATATGCAGTTTTATTTGACCAATTTATTTGGTTATAACCTGCTACACCAACAATTTGTCCCTTATACATAATAAGTGTATTGACACTCTTGTTTTCAGCAAAACCTTTTAAACAAATATTAATGAACCCTTTTGTATCTTCAAGTTTTGTTGTAATATCCAGCCAAGGAAGCCATTCTCGTAGATATTCTCTGGATTGATTGGTTATTTCGAAAACTCTTTCTGCATCCTTTAATTCTAACAGTTTCAATGATAACTCCTCATCAATCTTATGTAAGAACATATTCATCCCCCTGATTTTTCTATTGGTTTATTTTGTATATTAACATATATGATTAATAGATAAATCACTTGTTTATTATGGAGCTAACCTGCCCCGTTAGTTCAACAAGAAACTCATCTTGTGTTCCTTTTATGTACTTTAAATTCTCTTAAATTAAATACATTTTTCATACTTAAATAACAAAAGCTTTTCAGATAGCTGAACTTCTCCTATTTTTTCATAGCCAAATTTCTCATAAAAATATTGATTTCTTTTGTTTAAATATGGAGTATATAAACGCCAAATTTTAATCAATGGAAATTCAGCCTCAATTAATTTCATTATCTTTGTTCCGAGACCTTTATTTTGATATTCGTTTGCTATGAATAGTTTGTCTAATAACAGTATATTTTCTTTTTTGCGGAGATCTATTCCACCGATGATGTTGTTATTTGACCATATTGTGTAATGAATATAGTGTTCTATATTTTCGATTAATTTCTCAGGTGTCTCATTTACAGGAGTTGTATCGTGGTCTTGGTATAACTTATAGTCTTCTGCAAAAGCCTTTTTCTGAATAGTCAACAACATATCTACTTCAGTCAAACTTGTTCTTTTGATGGTAATTTCCATCTGTGATGCACACCCTTTATTTGAATTTTTATGATAATTATTATATTTTTTGTTCAATTGAACTGCCCCTAGTTAAAACAAGAAACTACAACTGTTTATAAACAAACTCTCTGTACTTTATAAAATTTTGCTTTTTATAAAAGTCCTTTGCAACACTGTTCTCAAACCAATAATCTAATTCTATTAAATCTATTCCTCGATCGTTCGCAATTTCATATATACATTCCATAAGACTTGAACCATAACCCTTATTCCTCTTTGTATCCACTATGCTAATCTGGTGTACATAAACGGACTTATATCCTTTTTTAAATGCATTTTCCGGATATTCTCTTATCTCTATCCAAGCATAGCCAAGTGCTTCTTCATTATCTTCTAACAAAAGGAAAATGAAACTTTCGTTATTAATCAGACTTTTGAAAACTTCCTTCACGTTCTCATAGTTATATTCCTTAAAGTATTTAGGGTATAAATTTGAATGTATATTGTGTACATATTTATTTAATTTAGCGACCGATTTAAAATTCCTGGTTTGACTAATTTTCATAACAAATCCCTCATCTATCTTACACTATTTTAAATAATTGTACCTTTTTATGTAATTTTAGGGAAATCTTTAATATTTCCCTTATGCAACTAACCTGCCCCGATAGTTCCATAATCGAGTAGGGGGAAAATAAGTTTATTTTCGCCCCTCTCACAACACCGTACGTACGGTTCGCGTATACGGCGTT
>NZ_JBHZPG010000072.1:0-4156 GCF_042788005.1 Peribacillus sp. YIM B13472 | reverse complement strand
CGGGTTCACCATCTGGCAGCTGCCCGATCAAGTCGGGGGATGAGGTCGTTGTTGAAGTCGAGAACATCGGTCGATTAACTAATGATGTTCAGTAAGATTTACCAGCAATCTTAATAATCACGAATGATAAATAGTTAGCAAAGATTGGAGCTGTCTTTAGGGCAGCTCTTTTTTTTATGGAACAAACGGGGCAGGATAGTTTAAGTGAAGTAATTTATAGTTTGGTTTTATTATTTGTATAATCTAAGGCTTAAGATCGATATTAATTTAGACTGCAGAGGTATAGTAATAATAATCAATAAATGTTAAAATTTTCTTGGTTTAGTAAATGAGTGTATGGTTCTGATTCTTGGGGGGGGGGGGACAACAATTATTAAAAAGGTTTGTATGAAATTTATATTTCCTTTTAGCGTATCTATATTTTTATTCGGATGTAGTATAGAAAAAGAAGACTTGAAAGAAGACCCTGGGCTTGATAAATCCCAAAAGATAGAAGTAACGTCAGAAGAAAATCCAGAATTGGTTTTAAACGTTATAGACAATCAAGAAGATGTAAATGAATTTATTAATACACTTGAAGTTGATAAATGGAGTATTGTAGATATTCCTTCAAATTCGACTAAAGGGTATATTTATAAGATGTACCAAGAGGGTACAGTCAAACTTGGAGAGCCTATTACAGTTAAAAAGGAACTTAAACAAATCGCTACAATTATTACATATAAAGATAGTCCTTATATCGAACTTAGAACCAAGAAACTAAATTTAAATTTTAAAGTTCCAAAAGATGTAGCAGAATACCTATCTAATAACGATAATTAAAAACATAACCATACAACTATTTCGTCAACAGTACGTTATATCTTCTTATTGTGAATTAAACTAGCTGATAGTTTGTGAAGAATAGTACTTAAACTAAAGGTGCGTTAGCTGAAGATCGGGGCTGTCTTTAAGACAGCTTTTTCAATGGAACTATCGGGGCAGATTAGTTCAAGTAGAATAGTTTATTCGAACTGTGCAACATAATCATTTAAAAATTACTTTGGAATATTTTTTGATTTACTACGAATCCTAATTTTAGGAGGCGACAAAAATGAAAAAACAAGAAAAATCAAAAAACCTTGGCCAAAAAGCCGATTCAATGAATGCTTTAGATCAGGGGTTAAACTTGTTTCCACAAATAGTTAATAACGCTACTGGTATTGACAAGGGGAACGACGGAAAAATAAATAAAAATGATTAAATTGAACGCCTTTTTTTGGGCGTTTTTCTATCTTTTCTAATGATCTTCTCCATCCTACTCCCTCCTTCACTTGTCAACTCAACAATAAGTCTTATAGAACTAACGGGTGCGTTAGTTTATTAAGGAACACAAAAATGATCAATCTTTTTTATAAAAGAATAATCCAACTAAATATTACAAGGGCATGTTTTGATTTATTTTTTTTCAAAACATGCTCTTTTATTTATTCATTTATCAAGGTTGTTTGTATTAATTTAATCCAACTTTGTGGTGATCCCATAATCCATTCTTTTTTCTATTTTTGCTCTGTATAAATTAATCGCTCCCAAAGCTACAGATATTCCGGCCAAATATAGGGCTTGTTGATAACTGTTCAATAGATTAACGACTAATCCGAACAAAGAGGGTGCTATGACAATGAATAATTGATTTAATGTCAATGCTGAACTCACCGTTAAACCTATAAAACGTGAATCCGATTGCTCTGTGATACAAGCAATAAAAATGGAATACCAACCAATGGCTACAAAACCCAAAAGAAAACAAAATAAAAGCATCAAGATTTCCATTTCAACAGTCATGATGAGTGGCAGCATCACTGTAAGAATTACGGTAACAGCCATCACAATTAGCAATAATCTTTCCCTTTTACCTTCAAAGAATTGATCACTCGCCCATGCGATGACTACCCGTCCAACCATACCACCTATTAAAACGATGCTTAAATATTTTCCTGCCTCTGTTAATGGATAGCCCCCTTCGTTATGCAAATAACTCATAAAATGCGCAATGATAATCATCTGTAATGACATCATCACAACACCCACTATATACATCGGATATAACTCTTTATTATTTTTGATGACATTCATTTTCTCCTTGAACCCGTCCGAGGTTGATCCCGTTACACTCGTTCTTTCTGGTTCGTTATATAATAATAGGAAGAGCAGCCCTCCCATTATTGCTACGATCCCTTGTACTACATGTACTGATGACAAATTGAAATGATAATATGTATAGGATAAAACTGCAGAGGCTAAAGATCCTCCAATCGGTATTCCCGTCTGTCTTATCCCAAGAGCCAGACCTCTATGTTCGTTTGGAAACCATTTTACGATGGCCGTGCTTCCACCGGTTTGAGCACTTCCGTACCATATACCGACCAACAATAATAAAAGCAGTAATACCATATAATCATTAACAAAAACTAGCGTTAAAGCTGAGAGCCCCAATAAAATGTTCCCCCACCCGATAATGTGTTTTTCCCCTTTTTTATCCATCAAATAACCGAACGCCAGCATTGAAAACATTGGACCAATATTGACCGCTGAAACAATGAAGCCTGTTTGAAGTGGTGTTAAATTCCATTCAATTTGATAAAATGCAGCGATAGGTCCCATGCCATATGTCACAAAGGTTGCTGCAGTTTGGGATAACGTGGCCACCAATACGATTAACCATTTATAATATGTATGCATTAAGAAATTCTCCCCCTAAGCTTGATGTATCGTTCAATAATAATTCGGTGGGATAAATTCTTATTTTTAGCTTCTAGCATTATCTAGTCTCCCTTACTTATTAAGCTAACTAGAGTTTACTCTGACTGCCCTGAAGCGTAAAATGGAGGAAAATGATAGGGTTCATAAATTTTTTTTATAGGGTGTGCCAACTATATGAACATCAAAGAAATAGCATTGAAAATTGAAATATTAAACCGTCAAAATTTAAGTAAGTCTGCAGAAATCACGAACTATACTCAATCCGCCCTTACGGCTAAAGTGAAAAAAATAGAGTCGGAAATTGGCAAACTTGTTTTTAAACGCACGCCCCAAGGATTGAAAATCACTAGCGTAGGAATACAGTATAAAAACTATCTTCAACTTATTGCACAAGAGTACGAAGAATTTTTACAAAACATTGGTGCCTTTCAAACTAACTCTAAAGTGGACTTTGGCACATCACATACAACCTTGAAAATCTATGGTGCCCACATCGCGAATACATTGAATATGAACGAGATTCAAATGGATGTGGATTTCGTCGTAGATTCCAGTAATGCCATAAACCAAAAAGTGCACAATTCCGAATTAGATTGTGCACTCATTAGTGAACCTATTAAGAAATATCCCGACTTAACTTATGACATCGTTGCAACTGAAACATTCGAGATCATTTCAAGTAAGGACCATATCATCAATTTTGATTGGAAAACACCTATTACATTGCTCGTATTGAGTATAGGTTGTATGTATACAAGAGCTGTGACCGAATGGCTTATGAATAATCAAATACCATATAAATTAAAGGAAATAAAATCAATCAGCAGTATCCAAGATTTTTTGCAAATCAGCAATACCATTGCAGTATTGAATACTAAGCTTATAGATTTATATAACTATACAAACATTCACTATTACAATTTAAGCTTTAACAATGTCATTAATACCGTTTTCGTTTTTAAGATGAACGACGGCGAACAGAACAATATCGTACAATTAAAAAATGTTCTGGAGACGATTGGTTAATTATAAAAAAAGGGGTTTTATACTTGATGGGCTTTTTGATATTTTACATATAACATTATTTATAACTTGTTAAAAATAATTTGTCCTGAGAAAGTAATATTAAGAAGTTCCAATCATCAGTTCTAACACTTTTTATTGCTTATAAAAACACTTAAAATGACTTTTACAGTGAAATGGACATCGACGGTGTTACTGTTGACGGAACAAGGGAAGCAATTTTTTTCCGTAAAGGAAACTGGGTGTAGGTAAGATAAAAATAATAGAGCGTTCTTTAACTAACGGGTGCTATATCAGGAGCTGACCAGCAGCTCTTTTTGTATGAAAACACATTAGTGAAAGAGGCCATACTAAAATAAGCCCACCATATTCTAATTTTTTGAAGGACTTA
>NZ_JBHZPG010000071.1:0-4825 GCF_042788005.1 Peribacillus sp. YIM B13472 | reverse complement strand
TAGGCTTAAAATGTGACTCTGATATAAGGTTCTCTGAAAAGGATTTCGAGCTGAGGCAGCCATAAGTTTCTCTGCCTCGTTTCACCAGGGGTTAGACCGGACATTATTTGTGCCATATCAAGCTTGATGTATTCTGTTTGCTTTTTTATCGTGCCATTGTTGAAGAATTCTGGCTCAGGGTTCTTGATATAAATACGTGTATTAAGCTTTAATCTCGAGATATAGTAAGCATCTTTATCATGAATGGCTTGTAAGTCTCCTAAATCAAAGTAACCAAGATCACGTAAGCATAAATCGCCTTTCTCAACAGTTTCAAGGCAAATTGTACCGTATGTTTTATCATTGTTCTTTCCTGGTCCTAGTTGTACGTTTAAAAATTGGCCACTTAATAAATCGTATTCCAATTGGATTTTCACCCCTGCAGTATTACTACTCCCTCCAGAGCCTTGATAATTTGTAGCAAAGGAATCAGGTAGCTGAAATACAGTCGCATCTAAAATCCGAATACGTTTGAAAGTAGAAATCATGTCTGAAGAAAGTGATTGATTTAAACAGAGTTTTTGTGTTAACAGCGAAGTAAAGACTTCTCGGAGGAATGTGACAGCTGCTGGATTAAAGCGTTGATTCAACCCTTCTGGGCTCATTAGTACACCCTTCGAAGCCTCTAAACGACTACATAATTGTGTAAGTGATGTACGAGCGACTTCTTGGCTGAGCCAAACGCAAAGGGCGATGAGTTCAGCTGCTTGATACTTACTAGATCGCTGTACAAAGCCCATCTGTTTGGCCGTTTCTTGTAGGACTAATGGAGATAGAAAGCGTTGTAATTCTTTCGCAAAAAGTGTCAGTTCACTGGAGACGATAGGATTCATAAAAAAACACCATCCTTTCTCGTAAACTTCTTACGATAAGCATAGCGTTTTTTCATTTTTGAAGGTATTGTTTAAACTTAGCTTGATGGGCATGTGACGGTACCCCTATTAGGACGAAATAACTGAGAATAATCTAGGTAATTATACATATTTTTACATTATTTTATTATAGTGGTATTTTTTGTTAGTTAACAATGATACTCTTATATTGCTATAAGAAAAGGGGGAAAACAAGTGAAGAAAAAGAGAAATATCTTTATACTAGCATTTTTATTTTTATTGACAACCGCTTTATTACCGAACGGTGCGTATGCTGACACGAATGTTATCAACTATGAGAAAGATGGTAGAGTTAAGCCTGTGGAAAATGCTGAGTTATTATCTGAAAATCAATTGGATAGTGTACTAGATGCCATTGGGTTGGAAGAAGAAAACTTGGATGATATGTCGAAGAAAGAAAAGGTCTATATGGCCAGCCAAGGCGGTAAGGTCGTTGATGAAGTAGAAGTGGAAGAGAAGTCTTATTATGTTTCACTCGATGGTACAAAAACGGAATACACTGAAGAGAATGAAGAACTCATAACGCAAAAAAAGATTGAAGATCTAAAAACCTACAATGAAGCAACAGGAGAGTCTTTAGAAATCGAGAATGTTTATCCGTCAAAAGTGAAACAAAATTCTGGAATCTCTTTAATGGCTGCTTTGCCGAAAGACGGAATTAAAACAAAAATTAAGGGCGATTTGGAGCTAACCCAACAAGTGATTTATCTTGGTTCCACTAGTACTCAGTATAAATACTCATTCGTTTCAAATGCTCATTGGAATGATACACCATTAAGCACTAAGACCGATATTTTAGGGTCCGCTTGGAGTGAGGAAGCTGTTGCTAAAGCTGACACATTTTCAGGTTTTTGGGATCAAGGAAAAGAGATTGCTGACGGCAAAGGCGGTACAACTTGGACTTTTGATGACAAAAAATTGAGTATGAAAAGCCCGAAAGCCTACGGTCAATATGTGACTGTATCATTAGGTGGCGGCGACTATCAAAATATTAATATGAGTAGAGAAGTGCGGGTGGGTAAATCCAAAAAAGGAGAACCTGCTTACGTACAAACAACTTATTTCCATACATATACCAATATTTCAGGTTTAAGTGCGTCAATCGGGCCGGTTTCTGTGGATATTCCAAGCAAGTGGTTACAATCTGGAGATGAAATCTATGTTGAATATAGTTTCACCTTCGGTAACACCTAATTTTGCTTAGAAAGGATAGTTTATGCTATCCTTTCTTTATCTTTGTTATATAAGGGGTTGCTTCTATGAACATATTCTTAGACTTTTTTGGATTTTTAACTACACCAGTATGGTGTATTATTTTATGTCTAAATTTCATTTCTATACTACAAAAAATTAAATTAAATAAGGAAGATTATACGAAGAACACTTTTTGGTTTACCTTATCTTTCACATTCCTTATCTCTATATTATTCTACTATGTAGCAGCTTATTAGTCTGAACGGTTAAAGGCCAGTTCCGACCACTAAATTGAAAAATGGCACTCAAGAGGAGTGCTTTTTTTGTGTGTTTGAACAAGTGGTAGCTTAGTAAAAAATAAAAGAGGAATACAGTCATCAGATTTTTTTAATAAAGAGCCTTAATCTAATGTAGCAAGACTCTCATAACTTTTCTACTGAATTCACTCTACAACGAATAAAACCTTTGTACCATCGGGATAGTCACTTAATTGATGAGATACCCACGAGCCAGCACCACGATTGTCTGATGGGGTTATATACTCAATATCTGCTCCCGCTCCCCCTTCTTCACACATGGCCATTGGGTATTCATCACGATCATATCCCATTCTAGTTTGAATATTTTCCAAAGATTCATCACGATTCTCGTCTGCTCCATTTCTATCAATGGTACAAATATTGGAACTTCCATCAGCAATGGCATCTTCTATATGCTCAGCTGTCTCCGGGTACTTTTCTGACGGAAAGTTAATTACAACATTATAACTTTCCTCAGATAAACACTCCTTTACTTTGATATTAAATTAAAACGATAGACGTAAAATACGGCTATCGTTTTTTGGAATCAATTATCTTGAAAGAGTTTGAGAGCGTTTCTTATCTTTGTCGTTATTCTGCTCTTGTTCTTTAATTTTTCTAGCTATTTCTTGAACACCCTTCACTGAAAAGACTTTAGGTGATTGTACCTTATCGACTTGTTTTTCTTTAGTTAAGTTATTTGCAACTGTTCTCACTTCATCCATATCAATTTTTACTTTTGGGGGTACCATGCCCATCAAGCTAAGAAAATAGGTCCCCCAAAAAAAAACGATAAATTGAGCTTATAAGTTACAAGAAAGTCCAAAATTTCATTCTGGGGGTACTACAAAACTTTAACTTGATGGCAATGTGACTGTACCCCGATTTGAGCATAAAAAAACACTCATCTATAAAATGAGTGTCAGGAGGTCGAGGGTTAACACCGATATTCGGTGCTTTTTCTTACGACTAAGAGATCAGTAAATTATTTTACTTTAATGACTCCACATATGAATGAACCATTTCTGGGGTAACTAATTTACGAGTAGGTATTAGCCTTTGGTTTGCAAGAACATTGATTTGCATAGTGATTTGATTAATATGGTCTGTTGTAAAATCCTTTTCAGCCTTACATAATTCTATAGCTCCTTGAATATAATCTTCACGTTGTTGGTCTAATAGGGAAAATTTAGTAAAAAGTTGATTTTGTTTTTGAGCATGTAACGTAAGGGCTTTATGTACACTCATTGTCCTTCACTCCTAAAATTTTTTCTATTTTTCTAATAGCTACTTCTATATTAACATCATCATTTTTTTAGCAATAGCAAAAACTATAAAAGATAAATCCAAAAGGTAGTTGTTTCACGCATCGGATGTGATTATGAATACGGACGAGTAAGCACCATTGATCAATCATTAGATTTACAGGAAGAGAAGTTAAAAGAATATGGCTGTGAGAAGATATTCATGGAGAAACAAAGTGGTGCTAAAAGTGATCGTGAGGAACTGATTAAGGCGTTAGACTTTTTAAGGGAAGGAGACAAGCAGGTTGTTTACAAAATAGACAGACTGGCTAGGAGTACATTTGATTTACAAAAGATTGCTAAGGAACTAGAAGAACGGGGAATAGCTTTAGTATTCATCAAAGAACAGATTGATTTTAGTACACCATCTGGAAAGCTAATGTTTACTATGCTGGGGGCTATTGCTGAGTTTGAACGTGATTTAATCAAAGATAGGACCACTGAGGGACGTGAAAGGGCAAAAGCTAAAGGAACTCATATGGGACGTAAAGGAAAGGACGAGAAGGACGTTAAAAAGGCTTTGAAGCTGTTTCAGGAGAGAGAATCTAACGGATTAAGTGTAAATGAGATAGCTAAAATGACAGGCGTTCCACGTTCCACTATTTACGCTAAAGCGAAAGAGACGAGACTTTAATAGTGTTAGCCTTTTTCTTTATGCAACTAACGGGGCAGTTTAGTTCAAGAGTAATATATACTCAGATAATGGTAGATGAAAAATTAGGGAGTTCGAGGAAATGGATGAAATGATAGGTGGTTCATTTGTTTTTGTAACGGGAGTTATTTTTCTATGGCTTGGTTTGTTTCAGTACAAGTGGTTGTATAAGGGTATAAAGGAGGTTGAAGAGGGAAAAATCGATATTTTACCTTTTATAAGTAAATATTGGTTCTGGCGGATTGTTTTCATCGGAATTGGTGTATTACTCATTTTTACAACTGGAAATTCATTCATTAGGTATGTCTTTCATTAACTATCGGGTGCGTTAGCTGAAGATCGGAGCTGTCTTAAGGCAGCTCTTTCTTTATGGAACTAAACCAGCTAATAGTTAGTCAACATTTTTCAATGAAAACTTAAAATATTTCATGCTATACTAAATTT
>NZ_JBHZPG010000070.1:0-5361 GCF_042788005.1 Peribacillus sp. YIM B13472 | reverse complement strand
TTGAAACTTCTGTACAGAACTTGGATGAGGTTTCACTTTGTAGTTGTTGTTATTAGTGTCGTAATAATACCCAAATCCTAAGAATTTCAACTCTTTTGGACGTGAGATTCTACTCTTCTCTACGTTGACTATCAGGCCTAATTTCTCTTCTATAAATCTCACGATTGTGCTCATTACTCGGTTCGCTGCCTTTTCACTTTTCACAAAGATAAGGGCATCATCAGCGTACCTCACGAACCTTAGTCCTCTTTTCTCCAGTTCCTTATCAAGTTCGTTTAACATTATATTACTTAATAGTGGACTGAGGTTGCCTCCTTGCGGAGTACCGACAGGTGTGTCTTCATTTTTTCCATTCACCATGACTCCACTGACTAAGTATTTTCTGATTAACGAGATGACATTTCCGTCTTTTATTGTGTTGGATATGATTCTCATGAGTTTATCGTGATGGACGGTATCGAAGAATCTTTCAAGATCAATGTCGACTACCCAATCATGTTCATCATTCAGAAACTCCAGGCTTTTAATTATCGCCATTTCACAACTTCTTTTTGGTCTGAAACCGTAACTGAATTCACTGAATTGCTTTTCAAATAGTGGACTGAGAACTTGATGAATGGCTTGTTGAACGACTCTATCCACTACTGTTGGTATTCCCAATTTGCGCATCTTTCCATTTTCTTTTGGGATCTCCACTCTTAAGGCAGCTTGTGGTTGGTATTTTCTTGTTCTGATGCGCTGACGCAGTTCATCTTTGTTCTCTTTCAGGTATTGCTTTAGTTCATCGACTGTTACTCCGTCGACCCCACTTGCACCTTTATTTTTATAGACACGTATGTAGGCTTCGTTCATATTTTTATTACTTAGGATTTGTTCTAAAAGTTCCACACTCGTTTCTCCTTTCCTCTCACGTAGTAAGTGATATCTCCATTTTGGTTATTCTTTGAGGTACTCATACTTTCACCATTAACACATTCGGAGTTCGTCACTTACGCATTCGTAGCGTTGAAACACTATAAATTGTTCAGCCCTTCATGAAATTATTTCATTACTATGGCTTCTGCTGACTTCTTGCGACTAACCTTTTTCGACTGTACTCCTGTACATCCGCAAGACCTCCCAGGGTAAGACACCTATCTTTCCTCTTTTACTCGCCTGATTTACTCTATAAAGTTACGCACATCTTTTGGACTTTAACTTGTCTTGGAGTTTAATCCCTTTATAGAGCCTCAGTATCAGATTCCTGTTCGTCGAGCCAAGATTTTATTCCACGCTTCCTCCAGCCCTTACCTCACGATAAGTACCTTGCGCTTCCTTAGTGGTTGGTCGATATGTACCCCACAGTGGACTTTCACCACCTAGATAGTTGCCATGCCTGGCACACAAGAAAAAGCTGCCTTAAAGACAGCTCCGATCTTCAGCTAAAGCATCTGATACTTGAATTAGAAATTTAATTAGCTTTTCTTGGTCCTCTTAAAAAATAAATAACCTAAAACACCTAAAATTAATGCTATACCTCCGAAAACAATAACTTGATATATAATATCCCCTAACATGACCTGTTCCTCCTATTCTAAAAAACACTTTCCTAAATCTATATACTAGATTTTTCCTAAAAAGGTTTCAACTGATAGTTTGATTCTAAGATCTTATTAAACTATTCTGCCACGATAGTTGCAAAGGCTGCCTCAGCAACCTGGGAATTGAAGTAAAACACATCTTAATCCAAGTGTATAACTCTTTCTCCTCTGATAAGGAATCAAAAAGTTAAATGGTCATACTTCATTACTCTTAATCATAAGGAACAAGGAGAACATTTATAAGGGGGTGGTCTTTATGAGAACAAGTTATAGAAGATGGACAGAGTTTCCTTACCCAGGGGAAAGTATCCCACCTAAAGGTTCTCCAGAGGCAGGAAATTGGCCAATGTTTTTTATTTCAAGGGGAAGAGACAATGATTTCCTGGACCCCTTTCATCAACGAATCATTTGGCGAATTAAAAATCCACTTGATATTGATTGGGAAAAAGAGTTATTCATTGTAGAAGAGACATTAAAGTCATTAACTTCCCAGCAAATACGCATCGCACAATATTGGGGAACAGGTGAATTAACCGCGAAAATTACCACTCTAATTTTCAATTTAGCTGAAAAGTATATGCTGGGGTCACCGAGTGTTGCAAGGGTTCAGAGTTATTTCCACGCTGCTATGAATGATACCTTTGTTATCACGTGGTTTTTTAAATATCATTGGGATGTTGCACGTCCAAATCAATATGGCAGAAATCTGTCTACTGTGTTGTTTACCCCTCGTTTTCCAGCTTACCCTTCTGCACACGCAACTGTGGCAGGATGTGCAGAGACAGTATTAAGTTATATCCTCCCTCAAGAGTCTTCTGAAATAAAAAAAATAATGGAAGAAAGTGCTCAATCTCGTTTGTACGCTGGCGTACATTTTAACGTGGATAATAATGAAGGCTTAAGGTTAGGCAGACAAATTGGAGAGGTAGTTGTAAGCTTTTTAAGGGCACAAAATCTAAATACGCTTCAATAATATTTTGGGTTCAGGTTGTGCTAACCTGAACCTTTAGTTAAATAAAGAAAGAGCTGCATGAAGTCAGCCCCGACCTTCAGCTAAAGCACCTGTTAGTTTAAGTAGATTTCTTCACAAACTTTTTAGTATTTCAGTTAATACAGGAATGCTGCCCCAATTTTTGCATAAGAAAAAGCCGCCTTAAAGGCAGCCCTGATCATTAGCTAACGCACCTGTCAGTTCAACAAAACCGAGTTTTTACCGTGTATTATGTTCATTAAAAAATCAGACAAGTGGGAAATCCGTTAGTTCCTTAACGCTTTTCTGACTTTCTTTGCAAAAACTAATGGATCATCAACAGCTTCGATATTAACGTAAATCAAATTCGGATTATCAAATAGCCACTCATTGTGTATGGATGAAACTATTATTCCTTGTTTAAGAATCAAAGCAACAAAATTCTCGACTTCACTTTGCAAGAGTGCAACCCTACCTAGGCACAATGCTTGTCCAGTCTGATTATCTCTTGATTCAAATGAGAAAGAAGAGGTCACTCTAAAACGTTTTCCTAAAATTTTTGCTTTTATTTCATTTCGATTTATCGTTGTCACACATTTTCCACCCGCAAATCCTTCTTGGCCGCCGATAATTCTAGCAAACTTTTGACAAATTAATTCATCATTAGATGCCATCTATTCATCCCCTCCCTAATATTAATAGGATATGAATCAATGAATAGATCCGAAACGGATATGCATCTATTTTGAAATGAAATTTTTTTTATATCTTATTAAAACTATCCTGCTCCTGTTAGCTCCATAAGAAAATAGCTGATCGTCAAAGCTCACTTATGAACTAACGCATCCGATAGTTTAAGAAGAAAATCTTTTAAGAAACACAAGTTGATTTAAAGATAATGCTTTAGTCAATATATTTTAATTGTACAATTTCTCATACAATTTCTTATGTTCTTTATCACGTATAATGATTTTATAAGGTATTGCTTCAACGGATAATTCCTTCCTTTTTATTTCAACTACCTGTCTTGCATACTCTTCAATTCTTTCAGCTTGCTCTTTAGTCTCCTCTCCTTTGGATAATGAAGTCTTTAAAATGATTTCAAGAGGTTTTGGATGAAAGGAGTAGGTAAAACCATTTGTTTCTTTAAACTTTTTATGTGTTTCTTCCATGACCGCTGTAAAAATAGGCTGCCAATTCTGATTCTTAATTTCCTCTTCACTTTCTCTTTTGACTTCAACTTCATAATTCTCATGTTTTTTTGCATATATTACATCATGTACATGTTTTTCTATTTGATTCTTCACTTCTTTGTATTGTTGCTCTGTTCCTTCAATCCCCAATTTAATGGAAACCTTTTTGGGGTTCATAGATACTCCACTAGCTAAAATGGTATAACCCTTTTCTTCTACAACCTTTTGCGTTATTGTAAGTATTTCATCTGTGAATTTCTCTAATTCTTTGTTTTTTTCACTTGGTTCAACGTTATCCCTTACTTCTAATACAACCTCAACTTTATCAATTTTATATGACTTAGCGCATTTTAAAATTATATCTTTAATTTCATCCTCATGTTGTTGTTTAAAATCTTCATCCCCTACCCAAACAGTGAATGAAGGGGGCTCAGAGGAAAAAAACCATGACATTCCAACTTCTACTTTTCCTTTATACTCCTTATTCTCGGATAACGTTTTGGATATCACATCATATAAAGCATCTAGCTTTCCGTTCCTGTCATCCGTTTCCTTCAAGCTTTGCACAATTTGATTGAAGAAAGAGACTTTTGATACCACTTTGGCCATTGCCTGAGAAACAAATACCGAGCCAACTAACAAAAAAAGGATGATTACTGCAACACTGCCTAATAAGGTAATTTTTTTGCTGATACTCCATTTTCTCTTGTCTTTTAAAATGCGTTCATAGACTTTACTTTTAATTCGGTTTGAGATTTCATCATCATAAAATTGTTCTGAATACTGCTCCTTTACCTGCCTTAACTCTTTATCCATTCAAAGCATCTCCTTTCTCAAAAATAAGATTTTCTTTTAGAATGGACCGTCCCCTTGTAAGTCTTGTTTTCACAGTATTAGTGTTTATACCTAACGTCTCTCCAATTTCACTTACCTTTAAATCTTGGAAATAATAAAGAACAACTACTTCACGGTATTTCTGGGAAAGAGATAGGACTTTATGTAGTATTTGAGCATTTTGATTTTGTTTTAGAAAAACTTCCTCGGAGCTTTCGCTCTTTTTAAAATTCTCCAAAAATAACTTTGAGTATTTTAAAACTCGGAAACTTTTTTTTCTGATAAAATCCTTAGAAGTATTTACAGTTATACGATAAACCCAAGTTTTAATAGAAGCATCTCTACGAAATTTCTCAATATTCTTGTAGCATTTTATAAAGACTTCTTGCGAAATATCCTCAGCTAATCCTTGATCCCTCACAAAAGAATATGCCAGCAAATACACATCTTTAGAATACTTGTTCATTATGTCTTCAATTATTATTTCTTTGTTGTCTACATCAAAATCTGTTTTATTTTCCACCTGTTTTCCTCCTTCCTTGTGTTATTTAGACTTATGTTAACTTTATTTGGTTTCATTTCGGAAAAAATTTTATAATGTATTGATCTAAAAAAAATAATTATTATATTAGGAGTCACTGCACCATTCTGGAGAAATTCCTGAATAAAAATCAACAGATGTCTTCAACTCCCTCAGTTTAAAATTCTGGATTTGAGTCAATATTTTGGACACTAAAAAGTTAAATCTTAAGCTGTATTCCTAATTCGATCTTCAATGGCCTGT
>NZ_JBHZPG010000007.1:0-191830 GCF_042788005.1 Peribacillus sp. YIM B13472 | reverse complement strand
GTGGAAATCAACGTCCAAATTGTACAAGCCATAAAAATAGACAAACTCGATTTTCATCGAGTTTGTCTACAGTCTGACGCATCCTTTTTAGGATGCGTTTTTCCCTGCGAGTCTCATAGCTGAATTTCTTCAACTTGGTATTGGGGCGGAGCCTTCCGGAATGCCTTTGTGATATATAATAGATAACAAAAACCAATAATGAACCAACTTGTCCCCATTATTAGGGAACTTGTCTCAAGGTTGATCCAAAGAATGCCAATTGCTATAGCTCCTATTAAAGGCATGATTAAGTATTGAATACACCCCTTTATCGTTCGATGTTTCTTTTCCCGAATGATAAAATGGCTGATCACTGACAGATTTACAAAGGTAAATGCCATTAATGCACCAAAGTTGATCAGTGACGTTGCTGTCACTAAATCAAAGAATAAAGCCGACAATGAAATGACTCCAACTATGAGTACATTAATGGCTGGCGTCTTCCACTTAGGGTGAATAAACCCAAACCATTTTTCCGGAAACACTTTATCACGTCCCATCACATACAAAAGACGGGAAACGCTGGCATGCGATGCTAGTCCCGAGGCTAGCGTATTGACGAAAGTCGTACAAAGAAAAATGGATTGAAATAGCTTCCCACCTACATAAAGGGCGATTTCCGGTAATGCAGCATCCGGTTCCTTAAAACGTGATATATCCGGAAAAAAGAGCTGAATAAAGAAAGATGCGGTAATGAAGATGATTCCACCCCAAAGTGCAGTTAAAAAAATCGCTTTTGGAATCGTTTTTTTCGGATCCGGCGTTTCCTCAGATAGTGTCGTTACCGCATCGAAACCCAAAAAGGAAAAACAAAGGATCGTCGCCCCGGTTATTATTGCTGAAAAGTCCATTCCTTCATTTACGAAAGGCTTTACCGTAAACACTTCTCCTGTACCTTCTCCATCATTTAAACCTTTGACGACAAGAATGATGAACACTGCCATGATGGCAATCTGAATTAAAACAAAAAGCGCATTAAAGTTTGCAAGTACATTCACACTCCGTAGATTGAGAATGGTGACGATTGCCACGAACAATACTACCCAAATCCATGTAGGAACCCCTGGAAATAATGCTGTGAGATAAATTTTGGTCAACAATGCATTGACCATAGGTAAAAACAAATAGTCTAACAACGAAGACCATCCTACCAGGAATCCTAAATGCGGGTTTATGGCCTTTTGCGTATAAGTGTAGGCAGAACCTGCAGCAGGAAAAACCTTTACAAGTTTTCCATAGCTGGCAGCTGTAAAAAGCATCCCCACCAATGCAAAGATATAGGCAGTCGGCACATGGCCGCCCGTAATCCCAGATACAATTCCAAATGTATCAAATACGACCATGGGGGTCATATATGCTAACCCCATCATAACGATTTGCCATAATTTCAGTGACCTTTTCAATGTAACCTCATTTTCCACCTATCATTCCTCCTTGAAACCGCTTCCAAATCAGTAAGCTCAACTTCTTAACTAAATATATCCCCATGCCTCCCTCTTTTTTAAAAGTTTTACCTGTATACCTTAATGCAATTTCTGTGCCACATAATTTCGGTTAACTCGACAAACGAAAAACGCCAAAAATCTACTTAATTCCTTTATTCTTAACGGCACATGATTGATTCATAGAAATGAAGTCTTGGAACATCTCTTCATCGGCGATTCAATTTCCCATAAGTTATTCGCCTCTGCATAACCCAAGCCAATGATATCTGGTAAAAACCCTCATTAAATCACTTACTGTGACTTGGCATGATAATTGCATAATTAATCATCCATAGGAATTCATTTATATGAGTTTCAAAACTATTATCGCTATAAGAAAATGGAGGAATAGAAAAATGAAATATCCTTTATCCCCTGATGTTAAACCAGAGTTTTGTACCACCGGATCATTTATGCGCTTACCTTCTACAAGAGAAAATGCCAAATTGGCAGTGGTAGGGATGCCTTTTGATACAGCTGCTTCATTCAGGGTTGGAGCCCGGTTTGCTCCACAGGCTGTCCGCCAAGCATCCATGACGTTGTTTCCTTACCATCCGATTCACAAGGTATTTCCGTTTGACGAATGTAATGCAATTGATATTGGGGACGTTTCGGTGATTCCCCATAATATACATCGAAGCTATGAGTTAATTGAAAAGGCTATGGCAGACTTGATGAAAAACGGTATCATTCCAATAGGAATCGGAGGAGATCATTCAGTAACATTGGCTAATCTAAGAGCTGCCGCAAAAATCCACGGTCCTGTTGCACTTCTTCATTTTGATTCACATACAGATACCTGGGATACTTATTATGATGAAAAATACTGGCATGGGTCCCCGTTTATCCGTGCATATGAGGAAGGCTTGCTCCAAACGGATAAAGTTTTCCAGATTGGCATCAGAGGTACGCTCAATCATCCAGGAGATATAGATTCAAGTACAGATCTAGGTTACAATGTGATAACTACTCCCGAGCTGAAGAAAAGAGGAATCGAAGATGTCGTGAAGGAAGTCAAGAAAACCATTGGGGATACACCATGTTTCTTGACCTTTGATATTGATTTTGTTGATCCATCATGTGCTCCTGGAACTGGCACCTTGGAGGTCGGCGGTCTAAATAGCTTTGAAACCCTAGAGATGTTACGCTCTCTGCAAGGATTCAACTTTATTGGATTCGACCTGGTGGAAGTCCTCCCGCCGTACGATCCAACACAAATCACATCACTTTTGGCAGCCACCATCATTCATGACTTTGCCAGTTTAGTAGCCTTACAGCTAAAAGAAGAACAAAAAAAGGTGAATTCGACCCAAAATAGTTTATAGGAGCAAGCGGTAATTATTAAAGAAGGATATTTCAGGTTGATACGTTATCGTTCAAAAGGCATCTGCTTGTAGTGAATGCAGATGCCTTTTTTCTATATCATCTTTAATCTCGTCCTTCATTTCCTCTATAAATCATTTCATATAAACTGATGAACAAGTTCGGGCTATCGGTGTGAGAAAATTAAAAAACACATCCCATATGAAAGAATGGGATGTGTCATCATCTTATTCGTCTGATTCTGCCCCAGGACGATTGTATTGTGTTGGTAAGGTGTCCCAAAAGCTTGCATCAACAGTTTCAATTGAATCATCGGCAATAGCTCTGACAGCTGCATCCAAAGTGGTTACTGTTTGCTTAATTAGATAGCCATTACTTTTTTGTCCAAGTGCCACTGACTCAATATTGTGGTCCGACATACCTCGCATCTCAAAGAGCAGTGTGGCAATATCATAACGAATGGCTGCACCATTACGTCCTATATTTTCTCCAGAACCGCCATCATACTTACCAATATGCCCCCAACCAGCTGGTTCAATGGAGTTATATACAACAGCACCCAGTTTTTTTGACGCTTCTAATACTTCAGGCTTTACGTTAGAGTTTGTAGGATAAAGAATTGAACCTGAAACAAGTTCACCATCTGTTTCGCTTAGCGTCCCTTGATGATGTAAATCTATCATGTAATCTATATCGTATTTCGCAAATACATTTTCGTGTAAAGCCTTTACCTCCACTTGCATGGAATCAGTATTTTTATCATGCTCACGGTTTAAGTCGATCCCATTTGCATTTGCCCGTGTTAGATGTCGATCACCTTTTGCTAAATAGTCATCAAGAGGGAAATTAACATCTCCCATTGCCCCATCTGCATTTAACATGGGAATGATCAGTATATTAACATTTTCCAATAAACCTTTAGTCTTATTCGTGCCTAGATGTTTAATGAATTCCAGTGCACCTTCAGTAGTCAGTTGTTCATTTCCGTGCTGTTGAGTTAAAAATAGTATAGTAGGATTCTTAGGATTTGAAATGTATTTCGCTAGGTAAATATCCCTCCCTTTTACCGTTTCCCCGATTACTTCCAGTGCCAGCCTTTCTTGTTTAGCATCCTGCGTTTCAAGATAGCTTACCAGGCTTTCATATGTATGAAGATTAGAAGTTGTCACTTGACCATTTCCAGCACTGGGACCATTTCCAACCGCTCCGACTGGCAGCGCAACAGCTGTTGCTGCGCTTAACGTCATTAAACTAGATAATGAAACTGATAGAACTTTCTTTTTAAAATTCAATAAAAACCCTCCTTATAATTTAATTACTAAAAAATAACTATTACTAATATTCTGACATTTCTAACACTTTGTGTTAATAGTGAAATATAACTATGTTTCAAATAGTTTTCTTCTGTACCTTATAACTTGAAAGGAATAACTTCTACAAAGGCGATATTCAAAAAAGCATTTTCTGTTTGCCGAAACCGGTCATGAAGAAAAACCAGCCGGGTACCGTCTGGTTACTAAGTTGATAAAACTATCAATTTTTATTATTGCCTGCCCTCCGTCAGTGGAATTGCCTCGTATTGTTCCGGATTGATTTTATATACTGAGCCATCAGTAACGCCATCAATTATTCCATATAACCCTCTTTCCACTGCTTTAATAAGCATACCTTTTTTCTTTTGGCCAAAAGACTGTGTTTGGCCTCTAACTTCAAAGAGTACTGTCCCACTTCCGTTTAAAGCAAAAGCTCCTAAAGCCGTTCCAGGAAGGTTTTGGTTTTGCGGATATAGGGATATATTTCCATATGGAGAATTACCTTGTTCCTTCATCGCATTATATACCGCTATATTCAATTGTCTGGAAAAATCATAATTATAGTTTTTTGCATATTTGGCATACTCTTGTCCTGAAGGCGAGCTTGGATCAGGAACAAATTGAGCGGAAAGCGAGTATGTGACTAAATCATCCGTTCCATCAATTTCATAATAGGGAGCTTGGTGGTGCAAGTCCACGAAAATCTCCACTTTTCCGTATTGCTTCAGGAGAGACTTGTAAACATCACGCGTTGTTTGTGATTCAGGTGTTATGAACCAACCAGGGGTGGATGATTTTCCAGGGAAGTCTTTAGCTTGAGGAATATAATTTAAATCAGGATTAAAGTCACGATTGACATCGAAACCAGGATTGGACTCATAATCGAATGATTCATTTTTGTATGTATAATAGTTCCAAGATGGATTCGCTCCTGCTAACTGTGGAAACTGTTCCACGACCTCTGACCAGGTCATATCATTTCCCCGACGGTTCAATTCAGCAGCATCCGGATTCATTTTAGGCAAAGCCACCAGGGTAATTTCTTTACGAATCTTCTCCGCTTCAGGAGAATTGGTCCCCAAAAACTTCAAGATATTCAAGATGGCATCCGTACCAGTTTTCTCATTTCCATGAATCTCACTTTGAATTAAAACGACTTTGTCACCTGTTCCTACGGTTGCTTTATAGATTTCTCTATTTCTATTAGAATATCCAGCTACATCCACTTTTACTTTACCTTGGCTATCACTCGCAATTTGTTCTAGCTTTTTCCCTAGTTCAGCATGATCTGTAAAACCTGAAACCGAATAAGTTTGTTGAATGGGTGTTCCTGGGGATGTTTCATTAGCTGCAAATGTTGGTGCCGCAATACCCGCCGATAAAACGGCAACTCCTAGAGTTGAAACAATTTTCCTGTTTTTCATATTACAACAATCACTTCCTTAAAATATTTTTCTATCTCATTATACAAAATGGCAAAGTAGAAATATTTTGGAATTTGATGTCGTATTATGGGTTTTAATGATTCGTGCATCAGCTTTATCTATAAAATGGTTGCTACACTCACTTATTCAAATCGTAATTATATGCTCTTTTTATGGTAACTGTGTAAAAGATGCAGATTTTCCCGCACAAAAAGAGCCGCGACGTTCTTTTCACGGATCGTTGTTGCTGGAGGTCTTTACCATGAAATAATATTGGCAAAGCAATAGGCGAATTGATGATTTGTACTATAACATCACATTACGTTATAATAAAAGAAAAATACGAGAAAGGGGAAAATATGAAACTCAATACACACAGTTCTACGCCATTATACATGCAATTAAAACAATCTATTATCGAAGATATAAACAAAGGGATTTACTCTTCTGGCGAAAGATTACCAACGGAAACAGAATTATGCGACATATATGGAGTAAGTCGCATTACTGTTCGAAAAGCGGTTTTGGACTTGGTGGAAGAGGGGCTTCTAATACGGCAACAAGGAAAGGGAACATTCGTTCAATATCCTAAAGTAAAAAGAGAATTATTTGCTGTTAATGGTCATGCTGAATATATGTCAGAATTAGGGAAGATACCTCAAACTAAAATCCTTTCATTTGGGATAATACCTGCACCGGCTAATATTTCCAAATCCTTGGAGATTACTCCTGAAAGTGATGTTCTTGAATTACAACGGATCTTATACTATGATAATCAACCTCTCACCTTAGAAATTTCCCATTATTCTTTAAAGGTTCTGCCAAATTTAAATCAACATGTCCATAACTCTGTTTCCATGTATGATATCATAAAGCATAAATATAATATAACTCCAGTTCATAACTCGAAACTTTTAAATATGGTTTTGGCAAATGCTGATGAAGCAAAATATTTAGAATGCGAAGTGGGAGATCCCCTTTTCAAAGTGGAGAAAGTGGCATATGACGCTAAGAAGCAGCCTATCCATTCATCCTTCCTATATTATCCTGCTAATCGCGTGACTTTTACGATTGATAGTTCTATATCGCAAGAAAAAGGTAACGAATCCCCGTCCTAATCCGGGATCTCGTTACCTTTTTCCATCAATAAATCATATTAAACCATCATATGGTCAGGATTATATTCCTTACCATATCCAAATGCACCATAATCCTGACAGGTTTGGGAGGCAGCTAAAGCTCCTTTTTGTAAGGCTTTATATACATCTCGTCCCTGGACATACGATGAGAGAAAACCAGCAATAAAGGAATCTCCCGCCCCCAACGTATCTACAACTTTGGTTTGGATAATAGCTTGTTCATATAATTGATTTTCAATTGATAAAATTGCTCCCTTTTCCCCACGAGTAACACATATCACTTTTGTGCCGAACGAATGCACCTTTTGAATCAGTGCATTGCACTCTGCCTCGTTCGAATTGCTTCCGGAAAAAAATGCATAAGTCACATACGGACAAACTTTTTGTAAATAGTGATCCTCTTGATTTGTCGAAAAATCAAAAGAAATGTCAATGAATTGGCTTAATATCGGAAGACTATGCTCTATACGGCTATATACACTTGTATGAAGAAGGTCGTGTTGCCGAATATAATCCAAATCCTTGTCATTCAGTACAATCCCCAATCTGGATTGAATTCCCCCTTTATTGGAACCAATAAAGATTCGGTCACCGTCCTTATCCAACGCGACGACTGCCATACCATTCTCTCCTACTGCTTGTCTTACTCTACTAATCTCTATCTTTTCCTTTTGCAATACCGCTAACACATGGTCTGCTGCCCCGTCATTTCCTACAATGCCAATATATGAAGATTGCTCATCACTTAAACGATTGTACAATACTGCCACGTTTAATGAATTGCCGCCAGGATATATCTTTCCTTGGTCTTTATAAAAATCTACTACGTTATCACCGATTCCAATTAATTTCATGCCTGTTCCCCCTGTTATCATTTTACACTTCCACTAGCAATTCCACGGATAAAATACTTCTGCATGAATAAAAATAAAATGACGATAGGTGCCGCAGAAATCGTCAATCCAGAAAGTAACACTCCCCAATCGGTTTGCAGTGCATCTCGGAATTGCATTAAACCGGCTGGTATTGTACGTAAACTATCATCGTCTATAAAGATGATGGCGAACATGAATTCATTCCATGTATAGTAAGCTGTTAAAATTGTCGTTGTTAATAAAATAGGCTTACTCATAGGAATGAAAATTCTAAAAAGGATGCCAAGGTTTGTACATCCATCTAACCGGGCAGCCTCTTCCAGTTCTCTCGGAATGGACAGGAAGTAGGCCCGAATCAATAAGATGGTTAGCGGAATTCTGTATGCTACATAAGGTAAAATTAACGCCCAATGGGTGTTATATATTCCTAGCTTCTGAATGATATTATACAAAGGGATCAAGCTTACTTGGGGGGATAGCATCAAACCGCCTAAGCATATGACCAAAATGAAAGCCTTTCCACGAAAATCAAAGCGAGATAATCCGTAGGCACCTAACGCACTTACTAATACCGTTAGAATGCAAGTCAAGCCAGTAACCATGACACTATTTAAAAAATAGGAGGAAATCCCACCATTCCAAGCTGTTACGTAATTTTCAAACAACCATGTATGAGGAAGGGACCAACTATCGTTGAAAATTTCCTCTGTGCTTTTGAAAGAGCTGATGACCATCCATAATAAGGGATATGCAACAACAAGAAAGTAGGTGATCAAACCTATATAGACAAGCGCTAGTCTCATATTATAGGCTTTTCTTTTCCTGGCATATTTTAGATTTTCGACAACTAATTCCGGTACTCTGATAGTTGATTTAGGCATCTCCATTATTAGTCCTCCTTCCCTGTTTTAAATATTTTCATTTGAACAAGAGAAATAAGTAACGTAATAATTAAGATAACCGTAGCAATGGCAGAAGCATATCCCATCATATCTTTTGAAAAAGCCGTTTTATATAAATAGGTGCTTAGGACTTCCGAAGAAGTTCCAGGTCCCCCTCCGGTTAAGATATATGGCTCATTAAACACTGTAAAAGCACCTGTCAATGTTAATATTACGGCTACAAATGTCATTTCCTTGGTTGCCGGAACCGTAATGTGAAAAAACGTTTTTACTTTACTCGCTCCATCCATTTCAGCCGCTTCATATAGTTCAGGAGATATTTTTTGAATGGATACGATATATAACATAGCTATATAGCCAATCGATTGCCACTGTGAGACAGCAATGACTGCATAGATTGCCGTTTCACTATCACCCAACCATGGTTGTGCTAAATTATTTAATCCAATCATATTAAGAAACTGATTTAACAATCCCACTTCCGGGTTGTAAAAAAATGAAAACAGCAATGCTATGACTGTCATTGAAACGACGACTGGTAGGAAATAGACTGTTCGAAAGATAGGTGAAAATTTACGGATCAATTTATCTTCTAATACAGCTGCAACAATTAACCCTCCAAAGACCTGGAAAACAATTGAAATGACTGCATAAAGAATATTATTTTTTAAAGCTTCATAAAATACGGGATCTTTAAACAAAGTAATGTAGTTGTCCAACCCTACAAATGCTTTATTTGGTGAAAAAGTACTCCAATTATACAGACTATCGCCAACATTCTGGAAAATAGGGATATAAACGAGCAGTAAAAAAACTAAGGCTGGAAGAAGATATAGATAAGGTACAAATTTATCGAGTTTTATCATTAAAATATCACTCCCTTAATAAAACGGAAAAATGATTTCCCTTATTTCCCCGCTTCAATTCTAACAGTATCAGCGGCTTTTTTAACATCACGCATAATTTGTTTAGGTGTTTTATCTCCATTTAGCATCATTTGTGTACCTGTTAAATAGGCATCTGCAATACGCGCATCAATGCTCATGTCAAACCATGGGGCCATTTCCTTTGCGTTTAATATGCTTTGAACCGCTTCCAGCTGTTCTGGGGTAGAATTTTTTTCATTCACTGTACCTTTAACTGCACTATACTTGCCCACATCAGTGACTAGTTTTTCTCCCATCTGTTTAGTCGTTAAAAACTTTAAAAACTCCATTGCTTCTTTCGGATGCTTTGTCTTGGAAGAAATCATAAAGCCCTCAGGCGAACCCGTTAGATTTGTTTGATTACCTTTTCCGCCTTCTACTTCAGGAAAGTTAAACATTCCAAGTTCAAACTTAGTGGGTCCAAATAGCTTGATCTCTGCGGTTTCTGCATAAATCATAGGTGCTTTACCATTTGAAAATTGCTGCCTAGCATATTCATGATCTATTGAATTCGTATTCTCATTAAAATAAGGTAACAACTCTTGGAATTTTTCAAGCGCTTTTATGTAGTCGTCATCCTTGAATTTTCCGGTTTTTCGATTATAGTCCATTTTCAGCACTTCCGGTCTAACCAGGCGTTGATTCAATGTGCCCACATAATGGGAAATTGTCCAAGTATCTTGACTACCGAATTGAAGAGCTGTGTAGTTATTCTTTTTTAACACTTTTAATACATCGATTAATTCATTCCAGGTTTTAGGTGGGTGTATGTTCAATTCTTCGAAGACATTCTTGTTATAGAAAAACATTTTCCCATCCATTGTTACGGGGACACCATAAACCTTATTATTAAATGTATATGGTTTGACTTGGGATGGAACGAGTTGAGAAGACCATGTCGGATCGTTTTTATAATAAGAAGTTAAATCCAAAGCTTTATTGCCTCGCACAAACTGACTGGCAAATTCATCACTCCATGAGAAATAAACATCAGGTGGATTATTTGTACCAGTCATTACTTTAATTTTATCTTTATACGAATCGTTTAGCACTGCTTCGGTTTTAATATGGATATCGGGGTTTTGTTTTTCAAATTCCTTTACAACTTCATTAAAGTAAGTTTTTTCCGGTTCCTTTGGCCACCTATGGAAAAATGTTAATGTAGTTTTTCCAACATCTGATTCTGAAGATGTTTTTTCACCAGAACATCCCCCAAGCATTAAAGATAAACTTAATAATGATGCGAAAATAAGTTTTGTTATTCTCATGAATACCCTCCTTTTTATAAATGCTTTTATTATCAGGAAATTATACTATAATGTTATAAAACATTATAGTATAATTCGTAAATAAAATATACAGAATATTAAGTTTTCTTCTATTAGTATTCTACTTTCCACATATAACGCCTTTTGCTTAAAGGATGATTACGCGCTTCCGCTAATTCATCTGCATATTGACGTAATACACGATTTAAGATAAGCGGTGCAATATATCCTTTTACTTCTTCATCGATACCATCAAGATCATACTGTTTTGCATCTAACACAGTTAGCTTTTTGCCATAACGCTGAGAAAAAGATAATGCTCTTTCTTCTAATGGTCTTGTTTCATCCAATCCCAATAGAATGATAAACGGTACGTTTTCGTCAATAATTTCGAATGGTCCATGGAAGTACTCACCAGCATGAATGGCATGTGAGTGTATCCATTGCATTTCCATTAAGATACAAATACTAAAAGAATAGGCTGTCCCATAGTTGGAACCACTTGCCATTGTATAGATAACAGGTTCTTTTGCATGAGATTGTGCGAACACTCTTGCATTAGAGGCTTCTTGCTGTAGAGCTTTTTCATACACCGGCTGTAAATTCTCTAAACTTGATACTAGTTTTCCAAACTTCTCATTGTTTTCCGCTATATGAAGTACACCAAAAACTAGTTGATATAAAACACTAAGGTTTGTATCAAAGGCGTTTACACCGTTACCCCATTCATATTTAATGAAAAGGTCCGAATTTTGGGCTAATGGTGATGCTGGTTCGTTCGTTAATGCCACTGTAAACGCACCTTTACTTTTTGCAAACTTAGCCGCTTCAGCTGTTTCAGGAGTTGTTCCGGACATCGAGCATAAAATGACTAAAGATTCCTTCCCTAGTTGTTGTGGATTGCGATGTATAAACTCATTTGAACTATACAGATCGGAGGTTATATTTTTAGCTTCACGATCCAGTATATACTTAGCTGAATACATAATGGCAGAAGATCCCCCGCATGCTACCAAATAAATATTGTTAATTTTTCTACCCTTTAATTGATCCAATACTGTTTTTACATTACTTTTTACATTCATAACCGATTTACTCATTTTCCCACTCCTTTAATATTTGATATACAACATTATGTAATGTTATATATTGTTATATTAAATCATCAACTTTCTTTCGTCAATGTATTTGTCAGAATATTTTATTTATTTTTTCCCACTTACCCCTTTAACATTCATTTAATTGTTTGCCACGTTATCTGTAGGCTTGATTGCTTTACTAATAGCTAACGATATCGGTTATCCTCTAGCATTTACCCTCATTAAGATGTAACTTCCTAATGATGCAACGGGTATTCTTACTTTTTTCTAATTTTCCCAACCATAAATAATAACAATGGAAGAATAAAACAAATCGTTAAGGATAAAGGTGTCCAAGCTGTAGCTATAAAGTTTTGATAATGTACAATATTGGGATGCGAAAAGATGGTAAAAGTGAGAATTAGAAAAGCTAATGGGAATAGAAGAATTTTGTAATTTTTTAATCCTAGCAATTGAGCTAGTCCTAAGGCGAGTCCATAAAAGCATATAGTCAACTTAAAATACTCTGTAAAAACCCAAATGAATGCGACAATGACCTCGACCCTTTCAAAAAAATTACCAATTCTTATCCTCATCCCCAGTTTATAAGAAGGATAGGTTAATCTTGCTGTATTAGAAACATCCAATACGAGGATACAGTAAATAATCACTAACAATAGAACGCCGCCACCTAATAAAGTCCCTAAATAAAAGTTTTTCTTCATTTTAGCCTTTTCGTTTACATATGGAGTGATCATTAAAAAGAAAACAAGCTGAACATAAGGCAGAGCTAAAGAGTAATATGATCCCCTCAGTATCGGTTTCATGCCTTCTTCAAATATAGGTTGCAAATTTTCGAATTTGATATCCGGGATAAGAAATACGAATAATATGAAAAGCAGCAGAACAAGCCAAGGAAAAAAGATTAATGCAGTCCGGCAGATAACTTCCAATCCTAGCCGTGCACCGAATAAGCTTGTTAATATAAACAAGATCATAATCATTTCCATAGGTGTCTCAACCAGAACCTGTGTTGAAAAAAAATTCCCAATTTCACTAAGTAACGCTGAAGAAAGGTAATATAAATAAAATAGGAATAGGAGTGCAGAGATCTTACCGATCCATTTCCCAAATATTTTTTCATTAACTTCTATATAAGTCATGGTTGGGTAAAGTGAGGCGAGCCGGGTAAATAAGAAAACGAAACATAAACCGATGACAGTAGCTAAGATATAGGCAATCCAGCCATCCTGTTTTGCTAAAGAGACAAGTACGGAAGGTAAAGTAAGTATCGCTCCTCCTATGGTGAATATGATGACCATTATAAGAAATTCACCAGAGCTGATTTTTCCTTTTTCGAGCATATTCGATACCTCCCTAGGATAAAATACGATCCATGAAATGAGCGAGTGGACTATATATTTTCGTTATCCAGTCTATAGGAGTGGGAATGGTAATATCCTTGATAATTAAAATACTCAACGTCATGCCAACTAAAAGCAATAAAATGAAAATGACAATTTCCTTCCAGCATTTCTTTTTAATAAGGGGTGGTATTTCGAAAAATGAAATAATAGCACCAGTACACACTGTTCCAATAATTGCCCACATTGATTTTTACTCCTCGATTTCTTTTTGAAAGGATTCTGAAATGGTGCCTAAATTGCGAATCTTTGCTTTAACGGTTACATTCACGTCCAAATTTGCGAATTCCTGATTCCAATTTCCTTTTAAACGCTTCCATGCTTTGGGATCGGTTCTATGAATTTCGTCACCAAAACCGAAGATGTCACTTTGATACTTCTCTTGAAGCGTTTTTATCGATCCTTCTATTTTATCCTTAATGTCTTTTGCGTATCTTTTATTCAATTCTTCGATTTTTTCCGGTTTAGTTAAATCGATTGTGCATTCTACTTCACCTATACTCCCTTCTGACGTGACATTTATATCAATTTTTGGATTTCCTTTTTCCATTTTCCCCTTGATTTTCGTTTTTGTACTAGTCGTGTTGACCGTAATTTGCTCACCTTCACATGGGATATTTACCGCGGTGGACTTAACATGATCTGTAATGTAACTAACACCTTTACTATCGTTCCTGTTTAACCAGCCGACAAGTTTATCCTTCTTGAATACTCCAAGATAATCCAAACGCAAGCCGGATTTCGGGGAGATATTTTGTGCATTCGTAACCTTGCTACCTGATTCGGGATCACCATAAACGAGAATCCCCGTCAGCATCGCCTGTCTGCCTTCGCTGACGATACTGCTGACCAGCTCATCCAAAGTGACCGTCCTTGTCGGCGCCCATCTTTTCTCTGAATTTTCCAAAGAGTTAAAAATTTTATTTGCCGGTATTTTTTCAAGGGCTGTTTGCACATTAAGCGTTTCATAAGCAGTTGCCCCCTTCGCAACAGTCATATAGAAATCCGAACGCAACTCCTTTTGCCGGGAAAGGACATCCAGAGGTTTTGCAATTCCTGCTCTGGCCATTTCCTCACCAAAGACAATTTCACGAAGATGTGCGACATATAACCTCCTTGGTACATCAGTTGATAGGCTTCTAATTGCTTCAAAAATGGTGGCACCGCTTTTCCTGAAGGTTACAACCTCCGTGCGGCCAGACCGGGCATCACCTGCCAGCTCACTCGAATTTAGAACTTGGACGGTTACAAGATACCCCTCTTCCGTTTTATCAATTCCCATGGCAGTAACGATGGAAAGTTCGTTCAACTCAGTGCTACTCCAACAGCCGGATAAACAAATTATAGGTAACATTAAGAATACCTTTAGCATTTTTTTCATCGTAAACCCTCATAATCTCATCATTTTATCTAGGTGGTTTCGGAGAACTTACTTCTCCTCTATCTGTATCATTTTTACTGATCAATCGGGGCCGCTTTAATAATGACCAATGTGGCATACGAATGATGTTGTCTTTTTGATCTTGTAAAATGAATGGTGCATTTGGAGCTAGATAAGGCAAACCAAATGATCGTAAGCTATTTAAATGCAGGACCATCACGATCAGCCCCAAAATGATCCCGTATAATCCAAATGTAGCGGCAAGGATCATAAACAAGAACCGAAGTATCCTAAAAGCCATGGCCATGCTATTGGCTGGGAACACAAAGCTGCAGATGGCTGTTAAGGACACGATGATAACCATTGTTGCTGAAACGAACCCTGCTTCGACAGCAGCCTGCCCAATAACTAATGCACCTACGATGGAAATGGATGAACCGATAGCCCTAGGCATCCTCACACCTGCCTCACGCAAGATTTCAAACACTACCTCCATAATCATCGCCTCTACAAAAGCTGGAAAAGGAACACCCTCTCGTTGTGAGGCTAGACTTATGAGTAAAGGAGTTGGAAGCATTTCTTGATGAAAGGTTGAGACAGCTACATAAAGTGACGGTGTAAGCAAAGCAAGGAAAAAAGATAAATACCGTAATATTCGAATTAATGTGGCAATGTCTGCCCGTTGATAATAATCTTCACTTGACTGAAAAAAATGCACCATCAGTGCTGGAACGATAAGGACAAACGGCGTTCCGTCAACAAATATCGCAATCCTTCCTTCTAACAGGGCAGCGGCTACAGCATCAGGACGTTCCGTATTATATACGGTTGGAAATGGAGTATATACTTCATCCTGTATAAATTCTTCGATGTAACCACTCTCAAGAATCGCATCTATTTTGATTCGATTTAATCGGCTTTTCAATTCTGAAACCGTTTTATCATTTGCAACACCTTTTAGATACATAATCGCAACGTCAGTTTGCGTTTTTTCACCAATCTGTTTTGTTTCAAGCCAAAGGTTAGGATCTTTGATTCTCCGTCTTATTAAAGCAGTATTTGTTCGCAGCGTTTCAGTGAACCCATCCTTCGGGCCTCTTACTACCGTTTGTGAAGAAGGTTCCTGAACTCCGCGATCGACCCATTCTCTTGAGCCGAGTGCTATTCCTTTTGGGGAGCCGTCCATCAATAACATCGTGTCTCCCGATAAAACATGGTTAAAAAGTTTTTGGAAATCAGTTATTTCCCCTATTCCCCCTACAGGAAGAGTATGTGATTTTATCATTTCAAAACAGTCAGAGGGATTAAAGACCTCTACGTCCAAATCCGAGTTCCGAATTTCAATCATCAAAGTGTCGAGGATGAAATCTTGGACGGATACCGAATCCGTTAATCCATCTGTGTAAACGATGCCTAACTTAATTTCCCCATTTTTACCTGCTTGAAAATCCCTTATAACTATGTCTGAACTATTTCCTAACGTTTTCTTAATATGGTCCAAATTATATTGAAGATCAGAGGATATAAGTTTTGTTTCATCATTCTTTGAGTCTTTACTTCGATTTTCGGCTTGAACTGGATTTTGGTTTTGATTTTTAGTTTTGCTGGAGTTTGGATTTTTGCTTTGATTCAGGTCTTCTTGATGTTTTTTATTTTCCACTGATTGTTTATCTTCAATTAACTTCCTCAATGGGATAGGAACTCGAGATTTCAATGCTTCCCCCCTCATAACCAACAGCCTGTTAAAATTATGTTTTCACCTTGGCTGCAATTATATCCATTTAAGTAAAATAAATTAAAATAACAAAGAGCTAAATCTTTGTAGTACTTTTTTTGTTCAACAAAAAACGCTTATTCGTGAAGATCGATCATTAATTAAAGGTTGCTGAAGGTCCCTCGGAATTAGTGGAATTCTATGAGTAAATGCATAAATCGCCAATATTCGCATAATTATTTTGTTCTATTATCATTTTCGAGAGCCAAAACTTCTATTTATTTGTTGAACTAAGTGGCAGAAAGTTGGATGGTTTTGGGGCATAAAAACATGAAGAAGAACTCTGCAGACCTCCACAGAGTTTCTATAAGCTTTCAACTAATTTTTTTTGGGACAGGGCAACTTGCCTTTGAATAGGTGCATAGAATTCTTCCTTTAAATTTGTTCAATGTTTGTTTGTTTCCAAGTTTATAAATACCTGGTCTTTCAACCTTACTTCATAAATGTTTTGTTCCCAATTTCCCTGCCCTCTAGAAGTCGTTTAAAATTTTGTTGCTGGTGCATATGTACGAAAAAAGGCTACACCCAATAGGTGCTAGCCCATCCTAAAAAAAATTTTACTTGAAATGAACAATTTATGGTGTCAAGGCTCCGAATTCAAGATTCCAATGTAATATATTCAGCTCCATGTTCTTTTGCCCAATTATGTATATAACTGAGCAGACTATAACCAAGTCCACTAGGACGATGATTTACATCAGTAACCAAATCTTGTACAAAAACATAGCGTTCATTATATGAATCTTCACGCCAGCTAATACCTGCTAAAGCTACGATGCTTGTATCATGATATAAAGCAAATAACTGTTTACCCTCATTACGCATATCATTTAATAATTCTAGATATTCCTCTAAAGTCAAATCAGTTCGTAACTGACTCAAAATAGGATAAGCCTGTAAGAATTGATGTTCTACAGTTAACTCTACTATATTTTCCACTGGTATTTTCATACGAATATTCTCCTAACCTTTTAAAGTTTAATTGCTTCGCCTTCCCTTTATGAATCCGGATTAATTTTCTGACATATAACCAAGGGCAAATTGAATGTTAAATAAATGTTTTTCAATAATTGTGTGTTTAACAGATTCCCATTCTTTTCCTTTCTCTATAAATATTAAATATACACATAAGAGACATACACAAAAATAATATGCAAGAATCATACCAGTTCGAAAATCGCGAAGGAGCGCATCAGTGAAAAATTTGGTGTCAGTTAAAATAAAATACTCACTGAACATTAAGGTTCGGCACTAAGAAATTAATACTTTCTCTTGGACAAGAATTCGGTGATTGTATAGGCGAAGCTACGTAAAGGGAATAAAGAAATGGTGATCAAACACTAAAAGAGCCTTTACTCTAACTGTGCAATATCCTCTATTATTTGGAAAGTTCAAGAAAAAGCGTGACAAGTAATATATTCTTCATACGTATTGTTTTGTCTCGCTAATCCACTTTGGAATTTTCAGGGAAAGCCGAAAATTGATATTGAATGAAACGGGGATGGATTGTTGAAGAAAGGCAATTAATTTCCGTGTGAATAACTTTAAAATGAATAGCCAAAAATAAGGAGTATTAAGAAGGAAGGAACGAATAATAAGGTGAATAATAATGCCTGGCAGTTTCAAAATTTCATCACATCAATTGATGAGTTTAATCCTTTTGTATTCGGTAGGAACGGTTATTTTACATACTCCTTCTCCTTTAGCTAGTTTTGCAAAGCAGGATGCGTGGCTTGCTGCATTTCTTGGAACAGGAATCGCATTAATTTTTGTATGGTTTTACATCAGGGTTGGAAATTAATATCCTGATCTCGCTTTAGATCAAATAAACGAAAAGGTTTCGGTAAGTTTTTCGACGGTCCTATCCTCCGGGGAATTCAATAAAAATTGTTTATCACGATTAAATTTAAAAACATCATTAAAGCACCATGGTAGCCAACAATGATAACACAGATGTGAGTGGAGGATTAAAAAAGAACATCATAAAAATACCCCAAGATTCAATTTGCCGGGTTGCATCTGGCTGAATTGAATTTGATCGTAAGGAATATTTACGAATGAGGTGAGTATATTGAAATATAAAATAATCATTATTTTTAGTCTGGTTTTTATAGCATTCATGACTGGTTTACTCATCTTTTACCTCATTAAAGATGATTCTTCCCGATGGATGGTAGCTCTTGGGGGAATATTGGTAAGTGCCTTGCCCATTTCATTATTATTTGTTAAACATAATCCCTTTAATATTCCGATCATTATTGGTTATTATGTTTTTGTTTTCTGTACGACATTTTTAGGGTCAATCGCAAATTTTTATGTGGATTTTAAGTGGTGGGACTCTACCCTTCATTTCTACAAGGGCATTTTTATAGGTTTTATTGGAATTGCTCTCTATAAATTTTTCATCCCTCTATCGGCGAGAAAAGATATTTCAAAGTGGGTCATCTTTCTATTTGTTCTCTCACTTTCAGTCACTGCCTCTGTTCTTTGGGAAATCTATGAGTTCGCGGGAGATCTCACTTTTACTCACACCATGCAGCGAGGCGGTAATAAAGATACCATGTACGATATAATTTTCGGTCTTACAGGCGGATTGCTTATTTCCATTTATTCTAGTGTACAAAAAAATTATGATGATTTGTTGAGGTAATCATATGAATCGTAAGCTAGTTATTTCATTTAGTTTGGTCTACGTACTTTTCATGGCAGCTTTATCTATCTTTTACTATACAACTGATGAAACTTTCAAATCCCTTGTTTCGATAGGCGGTGTGGTATGTGGGGCAATTCCCCTTTTATTGGCCCTATTTACCAAGCTTCAATTCAATCTGCCAATTATCATTTCCTATTTAATCTTCTTATTCGGTTCACAATTTTTAGGATCTATTTTAGGTTGGTATGGACTGGGGTGGTGGGACACATTATTACATTTACTAAGCGGTTCCCTTCTTGCTTTTACGGGCATTGCTTTATATGAACGATTGGTATACAGAAAAGCAGGCAAAGAGATATCCCCTTGGTTTGTCTTTTTGTTTACCCTCTCTTTCTCAGCACTTGGTGGTGTCATATGGGAGATCTACGAATTCAGTTCTGATCAATTATTCGGAATGACACTACAAGGCGGGGGAAATAAAGATACAATGGTAGATTTAATCGCGGATACTATTGGAGGACTTATCATTGCAGTGTGGGCCGGAGTGCGGACAAAGATTAAGGTAAAGAAAACATGAAGAGACGTTCCAGTTGATTTTAGAAACCCGCGACTGTCTGCCATGACTCCTCGCCGTAAGCATCCAGCGGGGTCACGGCTAGCCAGTTATTCGGCAGGAGTGCCGCAAATATCTTCAATCTAATGAAGTTTCATCCCATATAAAACGAAAAGGGTTCGGGAGAGAACATTCCTAACACCCTTTTGTCGACAAACTGAAACGACCATCTTATCGATGGTCGTTTTTATGTTCATTTAAATATGATGGAAATTATTTTTTCCGTCGTCATCGCACTATCTACCACATACGTTCCAGGTCGTAATCCGTTGGCCTTGCCTTTCTCTTCAACCGCATCAGAAAACTCATTGGCATTTTTGATGACTTTTGCCTTTTGTAGGGTTTTACCCACATCGATGCTTGTCGAGCCTTTAGACACTTTCAGAACTGTACGGTATATTACTTTCTCTGTTGGCTCTTTTGCATTTTCTTTTTCAGCTTCCGCTTTATCTTTAATCGACTTTGCTTCAGCAATCTGATCTTCCCATTCTTTTTCTGAATGTATGACATACCCTTCAGAAGCCAGAGATTCTTTCATCTCATCTTCTGATAGTTTCTCTGGTGTGCCCGTCGCTTCACTTGGACCAAAGAAATACACTGCACCGCACAAACCTGCCGCAACAATGAGGCCACCGGCAAAGCTGCGCATTGATTTAGATGTCATTGGCCACATTTCTCCTTTCACTCTTCGTTTTAATGTAAGGAGTAAGCAAGCCTTCTATCTCATTTTCCGTCTGTTTTGTTTTCAGTGCGATGCTTTCAAATGAATAGCCTCGCTTATGTAGGTCGAGTACTTCACGCAACAAGTTCCGCCTTTCGGAAGACATTGCTAGAAGGCCTGCTTCTTGCACCGTAATTTCAGCATCTATCTCGATGTTCCTGATTTTTTCCTGTAATACATTCATTTCATCTCCAAAAGTGATAGCAACCTGTTCCAATTGACTGTCCACTTTTACAGAATCCTTTTTAATAAACGATAAAATGAACAGTAATACTGCTGCAGCAAACAAAATGATCAGAGCCCATTCCATCATTCTATGTCCCTCCTTAATCTTTGAATCTATTATCTCGCTTTCTAATTATATATTGATTTATTCAAAAACTCGATTTTAAAGTACTAAATACCACAATAGTCACGTATTTATGACAAAAAAAGGCGCAGGGTGGCCATCCATAACTATTAATGATGAAAAAACGAAAAATACGACTTCCATTTGAGGACCATTTTACCATAATTCATTCATCATTTATACCATTGTGTGTATATTAAGGCAAATGATCTTTATTTGGCCTCTTCATACTGCAAGAACTCTGTCTATCTGAGTTAGTTCAACACATATAATTGGCATTCCATTCATCACCCACATACGTCAATTTCGTTTATTTTTCCATAAAAAAGTCCATGGGGTATATTAAATGACAAACACGTTTCCAAACGATAAGATATATATTATCAGGTTCCTTTTCCTGTTTCATTGAATAGGTACATTTTTTTTAGTGCCATATACTTATTGGGTTCATGCAAGATAAAAAGGAGGAAACAATGAATATCAAAATAAATAATATACCTGGCTTCATGCAAGCCGAAATCGAACAACTTCAATCAAAATTGTCCCCCTTGTTGAAGAAAAATATGAAATACGGTTTTTTATCGACAGTGATGATAGGCTTTTCCATCATTAATCTTTTTTTTCTTTTATTTAAGAACGAATCTTTACCCATCTCGAAAATCGCACTTGGAATCTATGCATTGGTGGGAGCTGTAGGATTTGCCTTATTAAAAGAAAACAAACACAACCAAAGAGAAATAGTGAAAATGAGTCAAAAATATATGTTGGAGAGAATCAAAAAAAGCGGCTATTTAACAGATTCCAGAAAAAGTAACTACTTTAAAAGAGTAAATGAGCATCCGCTTACTGCCATGAATGTTTTTTTTGAGTTTCTTGCTGAAGAACAACAATGGAAGAACAAATCCTCACACCCGGAATAAATAAAAGGCAGTTCGCAAATTTAATAACTTTATAGGTCGTTCAAAAAGGTCATCACAAATAAAACAACTCAACCAGTATGATTCGGTATACTGCCGAATCATACTGGTTGGTTCCTTAAGAGCTAATAAATTCACAAATTCACTATGAACGTTTCTTTTTTAAGTGCATTCCAATTGGCAGCTAGTTAGTTCTGGAGGTTATTATCAATAAGTTCATGAAAATAAACGGCAGCATGTTCAGTTGGAGAAAAGATACCATTTGTAAATGCCTCGGAACTTAATCCTTTTTGCAATTTTTCCACCAGTTCAAAATCTTCCTGCCGTACTTGATCAACAAATTTAAAATATTCTTCTTTTTCTATGGTTGTTTTTTCATCGAGGGAGTAATCACGATAAATACCTAACGACGTCTCAGCATCAACAGGAATAACTTGAATGGTATTCACATTCCCGTCTCCTGGATAAACGTTAATCATCATATTTGGCCAAACCCAATAAAAACGTGCTTGGTCACCCTCACCATTCTTGCTTACTGTCATATATTGATAGGTGAATTTGTCGTGTGTCGTTGTGCAAAAGTTTGATAAATCAAAAGATTTTGCAAAGCCAGGATGAGCAATGGAACAATGATCACATTCAAGGTAATTGTCAACAACAGCTTTCCAATTAGCTTTAACTACACGGCGGGTTTCCCTAACTAGTTTCAGTGAATCAAAGAAGGGATACTCTTTCATTTCCTCTAAAAATTCCTGATATGCTTCTGCCATAGAAGGTGCATTTTTGTCTAGATTGACAAAAATCATAGCATTCTGAACTTCTAAGCGTATGGATTTCATACAGCTGTGTATGCCCAGTTCATTCGTTTTAAAATTAGGCGCTCTATAAACACTTCCATCTAATTTGAACGTCCATCCATGGTATCCGCATTGTAAAATTTTTTTATTTCCTTTATCGGAGTTTTCTACTTTCATTCCGCGATGAGGGCAAATATTGTAGAAAGCACGCAGTTCACCATCGGTACCGTGAGAAACGATAATAGGCTCTCCGGCGATATCCAATGTCATGAAATCACCCACTTTTTCAACTTGGCTTGCATGCCCCGCTAATATCCAGCTCTTTCTAAAAATTTTTTTTCTTTCTTCATCGAATACCTTCGGATCAACATACCTTGAATATGGGAGTGTAGGGCTGAACTGTACATTTTCTTTAGTGGACATATTGAAAATCCCTCCTGTATTATGATTTAATTTAAAGTTTAAAAAACGCTTGGTACAATTTATTGTTATACCCGATCCATATAGACTGTCTTAACTTCTGTATAGAATTCAACGGCGCTCTTCCCTTGTTCACGGCTGCCTGCACTTGAATTTTTACATCCGCCAAATGGCATTTGCGGTTCGGTTCCTGCTGTTTCCGAATTGACATGGACAAGACCCACTTCGATATCTTCAATAAACCTTTGAGCCGCCGTTAAATTATTCGTGCAAATTGCTGCGCTCAATCCATACTCTGTATCATTCGCCATCATAACTGCTTCCTCATAATTTCCGGCCTTAAACAGGGCGATAACTGGTCCAAAGATTTCTTCACGTGCAATGCGAGCATGCTGAGCAACATTTTCAAAGATAGCCGGTCGGACATAATAACCGTTCGCCAATTCCTCTTCAGTCGGAATCTCTCCTCCACACAGTAGCGTTGCTTCTGATTTCCCAGCATCAATCATTTCAAGCACGCCATCGCGTTGTGATTTAGATACAGCGGGACCAATATATGTTTCTTCGCTGAGCGGGTCGCCCACTTTTAATTCTTTCGTACGGGCGACAAGACGGTCACGGAATGCTTCATATATTCCTTCTTCCACAATCACCCTGCTAGTGGCTGTGCACTTTTGCCCAGTGGACTTAAAGGCTCCGCCTACAGCAATTTCCACTGCTTTTTCTAGATCAGCATCAGCTAGTACGACGAGCGGGTTTTTCCCTCCCATTTCCACTTGCACTTTCTTCCCATGTTCAATGGCTTGTTTTTGAATTTGCTGACCTACTTGATTCGAACCGGTAAAAGATATAGCCTTCACATCAGGATGTTCCACTAATGCAGCACCAATGATGGAACCCCTTCCGAATACACAATTAATGACTCCAGCCGGAAGACCCGCTTCATCAAATGCTTTTATCACATTATAGACCGACTTAGGTGTAAGATCAGCCGGTTTAATCACGACTGTATTCCCATAAATCAGGGCAGGCGCCAATTTCCACACAGGGATGGCAATTGGAAAGTTCCATGGTGTAATCAACCCCACCGGACCGAGCGGGGTACGGGTAGTGTATAAAAATGTATTGGCATTAGCCGAAGGAATCACTTCCCCAAGTGGCTGCCGGGCTTCAGCAGCATAATACTCAAGAATGCTAGCAGCTCGATTGGCTTCCCCCATCCCTTCCAAGAATGTTTTTCCTTCTTCCTTTATCAAATCCCGTCCTACTTTTTGCATATTCTTTTTCAAAATATCAGCTGCTTTCTGCAAGTATGAAGCCCGTTGCTGAAACGATAGTTTTTTCCAAGCAGGAAATGAATTTTTTGCGGCAGCCACTGCATCATGTAAATCTGTGGCCGCACTGGATGGAAATTCCCCTAAATTTTCTCCATTATGGGGACTAAGATTTTCCTTATACTCCCCAGTAGTTGGTTCTTGCCATTTTCCATTAATATAATTTAAGTAACGCATACGATTTCCTCCCACATTCTATCGATGGTAGATTTTCTTTATGGTTCACTTTGCCGGCATTTGAACAATAATTTCTATTGAACGAAATCATTGGGCTGTTCATTCGATAATGCCGGAACCCCTATTTTCCTTCTCGTATATCTAAAATAGTAAAATATATAGCAAGCAACGACGAAACCTAATCCCCAATACAACGAATTACGCTGTGTCGGGTCATAAGCGGTGAAAACGAAAATACCTAGACACATAAGAATGCAGAGAATCGGGACAAACGGGAAGAAAGGTACTCTGTACTTCAGATCTTCAACCTTTCCGCCTGCTCTGATATACTGTTTACGGAATCTGTACTGTGCGAACGCAATCGCCATCCAAGTAAGCACCCCTCCAACCCCGCTTATGGAAAGTAGCACAACAAATAGCGTTTCTTCCGCTATTACACTAGTAAGTAGCGACAGCAAGGCAAAGACCATGGTGACGAGTAAGGCATTAAAAGGTACACCGCGCCGATTGAGCTTTCCAAATGCAGAATGCGCCATACCATTTTGGGAAAGGGAGAAAAGGATCCTGGTACAAGCAAACAGACCCGTGTTCCCAACAGAGAGTACCGCCGTCAAAATTACAAAATTCATAATGTCAGCTGCATAAGGAATACCTACCATTTCAAACACGGTAACAAATGGGCTTTCCAGTACCCCGACTTCTTGCCACGGAACGATAGCCGATAGAACAAAGATTGCTAGGACATAGAAAAGCAGCACACGTATTACGATGTTTCGAATCGCTCTCGGAATGCTTTGTTGCGGGTTTTCCGTCTCTCCTGCTGCAACACCCATGATTTCCGATCCTTGGAATGCGTATACGACTGTCATCATCGATATAAACACACCAGTGAATCCTGAAGGGAATAGTCCATCAACTATAAAATTGGAAAAGAACGGGGCTGGTTTTGCATCCTCCATATGAATCAATCCAAACATCGCTGCCGCACCGATAATTATGAATAGAATAACGGCAAGTACTTTAATCCCGGAGAACCAATACTCTGTTTCTGCGAAACTTCTCGTTGTTAAAGCATTTATAGTGAATAAAAGTACCGTAAATATCACACACCATATCCATACTGGTATATCGGGAAACCATCTAGTCATGAGCAAACCGGCCGCTACAAATTCCAAGCCTACGTAAAGAGCCCAGCTCAGCCAGTAAATCCAGCCAATTACAAAACCAGTGGCGGGTCCAATAAATTTCGTTGCATGGACCTGAAAGGAACCGGACACAGGCATCACTACAGATAATTCACCGAGACAAATCATCGCCAAGTACATTAATAAACCACCGACCAAATAGGCAACAATCGCTCCTGAGGGTCCAGCTTCACTGATTGCATATCCTGATCCCAGGAAAAGACCTGTTCCAATTACCCCACCTAAGGAGAGCATGAATAAATGTCTACTCTTCATTGAACGCTGTAATTCTTTTGGCTGATTTTCATGTTCTGTTTGCATGAATTCCCCCCCGTTTCTGATTGATAAACTACCTGAACACTTTTATGTTTAACACAAGTTAACGGGAATTCCCCGAAAACGCTTCGGAAGGCTCTGCATATTCCGGCAAGTCGCTGATTGTCGGTTTAAATATTTCATAAGCTACTTCTCTTTGATATTTATTTTGGTTTTTAGCTTGTGTAAACAAGTGATACGTATTTTTCCTGCATAGTTTTTCAATATCATCAACGATAGCTTGTGGATTTGGTTTAACTAGTCCGAAAATAACCACATCATAAAATCTTATCGCCCCCAGGTTGGCAACGAAATCATTGACAACATCAATCCCTCTTTGTTTTATGATTTCGTCTCCTTCAGAAGAAAGGGGAATGTTTGCCGCCTCCACAATCAAGCTCGCTTTTACGCTTTTAGCATTAGATTTGTGGATGACATCCTCCAGTGCGGACGGAATTAAAATGTCGCACTCTATGTCGAGCCATTCCGTGTTTGGCCTTACATCATAATGCGGTTCAAAAAAGGCTTTATCCATTTCTCCGTACATGTTCTTATGATCAATGAGCTTTTGGACATCTAATCCTTCTTTACACGTTACCAAAAGAGCTGCATCGGAAATTCCCACAACTTTATAACCTAACTGGGACATTTTCAATGCACAGCTTGCTCCTACACAGCCGAATCCTTGAATGACAACTCCCGCCCCACCTTTTCCGCTTTTAAATTTCCATGCCTCATCTGCGGAAAATGCCACTCCATAGCCTGTTACGACATCGTTTAAAAACAACCCGTCGATTTTTGTCATCAACAGTTCATCGAAGTCTTTTATCCCTTGCAGAACATTCGGATTCTGCTTCATTGATTTCGTTAGTGGGATATCAATACCAAATTCATTAAATATTTTGAGCACATCTTCATATTTGGTACCTAAATCACTGCCTAAAGATACCCCAATATCTATATAAGGCATCATCGCAATCAGAAATCTTCTTAACACTGCATATGCATCTGGCGCTTTATAATCATAGGCAATGCCCGCTTTACAACCGCCAGTCGTCTCAGACTCACAGGCTACATACTTATAAGCCATAGCCTCGGCCAACCTTTCGACCTCTTCTCTTGTAACCGTTGGGTGCATTCTTGTACCGCCGCCTGTGTAGCCTTTTACAAAGTTATGGACGACCAGCCAGCCTTTAGCATCTGTTTCCGTATCATTCCATTCCACAACTAAATATGGTTTTAACAACTATGAAACCTCCCTTAAATATCTTGCTTTCATTGGTTCCTCCTAACCCCCAATGCAAACAATACCAAAGCAGTCATGCTGGTAATTAATTGTTTGATACCAGCTTTTCGTGTACTTCCTTCTTGTCTTGGCCTACAGATAGAATCTTTGGATTGACTGCGACTTCGATTACAGCCGGCAGCCCAGAAGTAATCGCCCTTTGCAGCGCTGGCGCAAAATCACTATTTTTTTCAACCTTTTCACCATGTGCTCCAAATAAGCGGGCCAATTCGGAAAAATCAGGATTAGACAAGTCAGTTCCAGCCACCCGATTTGGAAAATGCTTTTCTTGATGTACACGAATTGTTCCGTAAATATTGTTGTTGACAACAATTGATATGGTCGGAATTTCATACCGTACAGCGGTTTCAATCTCTTGGAGAGTCATCATAAAGCCGCCATCTCCTGAAATTGATACAACATGTTTGTGAGGCTGCGCCAGCTTTGCCCCAATAGCTGCAGGCAGTCCATATCCCATCGCACCCGACGTTGGCCCTACGTATGTGTTTTCTTGTTCAAAACGGTAATATTTGGATATCCATCCGAAAAAGTTGCCAGCATCATTAGTAATGATGGTATCCTTCGGCAGACAGACGGCAAGATCATGCATCAATCCGTCCATATCCACGAAGTCTTCTGTGTAGTCGGCCTTCGGTTCAGAAAATTCCATATATTTATCATGTAATTCTTTCAAATTATCTTCGCTTGAAATAATAGATCCTGGTTCTGGCGCTTGCAGTGCTTGTTCCAAGAAGCTCCTGGCATCTGCTTCAATGGCAAGAGAAGGTGCATACACTTTACCAAAAATATCGGGACAAATATCCACATGGATCAGCTTTGAATTTTTAGAAAGCAATGTGTAATCTTGTGTTCCTACTTGAGAGAATCGTGTCCCTAATGCCAAAACTACATCTGCATCCCGGATTGCATCAAGTAAATATTGTGGTGTCCCAAACCCAAGCCATCCTGCATAACAAGGATGTGAGTTCGGAAACGCGTCAAATCGACGGAAAGCTGTAACGACAGGAAGTTTCATTGCCTCCACAAACTGTACAAGCAACCTGTTGGCCTTAGCACGAATCACGCCTCCACCAGCAATCAATACGGGACGCTCCGCATTTCGTATCATATCCATCGCCTGCTTCACATCTTCCATATGTGGTTGAGGAGGAAGCGAGCGATAAGAAGGATTTATGTTCAACTCTGCCTCATCTTCTAACATGTCATGCGGCAAAGCCACCAATACAGGGCCCGGACGCCCCGATCGCGCAATATGGAACGCCCGTTGCAATAATTCCGGGATCCTTTCCACACGATCGATCTCTACCGTCCATTTACATAAATGACTGAAAAAACCCGTCAAATTCACTTCTTGGAATGCTTCCTTTTCTTTAAAAGGGCGTTCGACTTGGCCAATAAGCGCAACCAAAGGGGTTGAGTCTTGAGCAGCAGTATGAATGCCGATAGCTAAGTTTGTAGCACCCACTCCACGCGTTGCCATACAAACTCCTACCTCTCCCGATGCCTTGGCATACCCTTCCGCCATAAAAGAAGCACCCCCTTCATGCCTGGCGGAAATAAGTTCTATTTCAGGATGTTGATAAAGTGCATCCATCACACTAAGATAACTTTCACCTGGTACACAAAAAGCTTTTTTTACCCCTTCTTTAGCCATTACTTCTACGACCGCTCTTCCTCCACTGACTTTCATAATCAAGCCTCCCGCTTTCAAGTACGTGTTATTGTTCTAGTAATTTATGATTATATGAAAATTGGACTCATTCCCACCATCATTTAACTAGTTTTGTCCATTCCTGAAGCTTGTTTATTATCTTCTTCCATCCCAATTGATGTTTTTCTTGTAACGGCACTCACTCCCAACGTTACTGCAATGTTGATGAATAATACAGCTAACCCTACATCAATATCTTGTATTACTTGAGGTAGAGATGGGAATAAAGTAGCAAGTGTCGTACTTGAAGTAGTCGAGTATATGACAATTAGAATTCCAACGACCATACCGGCAAAAGCTCCTTGAACGGTGACGGGATTCTTTTTCCACAGACTAAAAAATAATGCTGGAAACAACTGTGCCATGAAGCTATATGCCATAAGATACAACGTAAAAATCGACTCCCCGCCATTAAACGTAAAATATAGAGTCACTATAGAAATGACAGGTACTAACATCCTGCTCAGTCTTTGAAGCTGTTCATCTGATGTATTCGGCTTCCACACCTTATATACATTTTTGGAAAGTATCGTGGCAGTAGCCGTCAACACGAGTGAACTAGGTATAAGGGCAGCCATCGCCCCTGATGCTCCAATAACCCCAACAAACCAGGGATCAAATGACATCTTCGCCATTTTAAATAAAGCTAAGTCTGCTTCTGCCCCCTGTAAATTCGGAACTTGGAGAATCGCAGAAAAACCAATAAATAACGAGAAAATGATGATTACTTGATAAATTGGCATAACCCCAGCATTCCAACGAAGTGATTTTGGACTTTTTGCAGAGAAAACTCCCGCCAACATGTGAGGAAACATATAGAATGCCAGTGCTGTCATAATCGTAGCTGAAATAAACCAAGAGATACTCAAACCTTGTTCCGGGAAAATCAATAAACCTTGTTTTGCTGTATCGATTGCTTCAAACATCGGCTGTAAACCACCGTAATAATGCAGAGGAAAATAAATCCCCATGTAGACGACAACAGTCAGAATCATGATATCTTTAATGACCGCGGTCCACGCTACTCCATGCATCCCTGATACAGTTACATAAATGGTGATCGCAATGACACTTACAACTATAGCCACATTTGGCGAAATGGACCCATAGGAGGCTTCCGATACGATAATTCCTAACCCTTTTAACTGCATGATCAGATATGGAATAATTGAAATGACGCTAATTACCGCCACAAGAATTCCTAAAGCCGGACTATTGTACTTTTTATCATAAAAATCAGATTGAGATATGACATTATTTTTTTTGGCATATCTCCAAATAGGCGGCAACAGCCAATAGGCGATTACAAAATAGAAGCAATTGAAAGCGTATAAGGCAGGAGGCATACCTGACCTATATGCTCCGCCGCTTGCCCCCAAAAACGTATATGTCGTAAACATTTCACCTGCTATCAAGAAGAAGAGCAAAAAGCTGCCGAAACCTCTTCCGCCAATAGCCCATTGTTCCAAACTCATATTTTTACCTTTTCGAGCTTGAAGCCCTAACCAAATACACAGAACCAGAAAGAAAAGGATAACAAGCAGGGCTTCATTCATCAGTCTTCTTCCTCCTCCGTTGCAGGATCAAGTTTATTAGCAATTATTAAAAACACTGATGTAAGACAAACCCATAATATGGCCCAAAAAAGAACAAATGGCATCCCTAAAACATAAGGTTCAATCCGATTAATAACCACAAGCGAGCCAAGTGCCGGTATTGCACTTATCACATAGATTATTTTCTTCATTTGTTCACCATCCTTATCAACAAATGCCAAACTTGAACCATTCGTTTTCTGAAAAAACAGATAATTTTTTCTGTATTATTACATTGACAGCCCTTTAGTTAAGGGCTCATTTACAGCCCAATTCGGTTTCAGGCCTGTAAGAACTTGCTCCACTTGCATTGCTGCATGCACAGCCATGCGTATTGAGCCTTCCTTCGTCAATGCCGCATTATGAGGACTGACAATCACATTATCCAATTTAAAAAGGGGGTTCCATTTATCTGGAGGCTCAACTTCAAATACGTCTATTCCAGCGCCGGCAATCTGGCCCGCTTGCAAAGCATTTACTAAATCACTTTCCTTCACCACACCGCCCCTGGAAGCGTTTACAAAATAGGAAGAAGGTTTCATCCAGGAAAACTCACGGCTTCCTATTATCCCTTTTGTTGTTTTCGTTAACGGCAGATGCAGGCTAATAACATCAGAGTTTCTGAATACCCATTCTAAATCTGTTACTATCTCCAGCTCCGAATTCGTTCTAGCTGTTACATAGGGGTCGTAGCCAAACACTTTCATATCGAAGCCTTGGTAAGCCTTTTTTGCCAGTATTCTACCGATTCTCCCCAGCCCGATGATCCCCAAAGTCTTGCCTTCCAAGTCCATGCCAAAAAGTTGATTACGAATAGCAAAATTCCCGCTACGCAGTTCTTTATCAGCCAAGCTTAAGTTTTTGGACAAAGATAAAATTAACGCCATTACATGTTCCGCTACAGAATTCGCATTTGCCTCTGGGGTATTTGTTACATAAATGCCACGCTCTGTAGCAGCTTCAATATCAATATTGTCCAAGCCTACTCCATACTTGGCTATTACTTTGAGGTTTTCAGCTGCTGTAATAACTTCTCTATTTATTACAGCCGTTGATCTCGTTAGTACTGCATCACAACCCTTGATTTCTTCCATAAGAATTTCTTGCGACAAATCAGATCCTACTTTAATCTTAAAGCCTTTTTCTACTAAATAACTTTTCCCCTCTTTCTCAATATCTTGAGGAATATACACTAAATGACTCACACATTCCCACCAACCTTTCATGTTAACCTTGAAGGAAAAACCTTTCCTACTACATTGTTTATATACAATTATTGTGCCAACATAAAAAACATCCGTTTCTTCAAGAAAGAAGCCAATTCGTTCTCAAATTAAGAGATAAATAAAGTAAACAAATTGTTTCATAATGAATTAATTTGTTTCAATCCGTTTCAATTTGTTTCAATATTCAAATTTTTCATTTTTCTCCATAAAGTCGTCCGACTCATCCCTAACTTAAAAGCAGCTTTTCCTTTGTTAAAATTCACCTTTATTAACGTTTGAACAATTCTTTCACGCTCGGACAAATGTATCCCAGGTGATATATCCATCTCTTCGTTTTGTTCCGAAAGAAGTATTTTCTGATTACTTTTATTCGGAAAATACATTTCGATATCGTACACATCAATTAACTTGTTCTTATAAAGAGCGCATAATCGCTCACAAAAATTTTGCAATTGGCGAATATTCCCTTCCCAATTCCCTTCACTCAGCTTTTTCATGGCACTATCCGTGATCTTGATTTGTTTTTGTTCCGAATGACCTTTCCGAATAAAAGCATTCACCAATAACGGAATATCTTCTCTGCGTTCCCGAAGCGGAGGCAATACAAGGTCCAGCACGCTCAAGCGATAATACAGATCCTCCCGAAAGTCATTACTCTTTACCATTTGCATGAGGTCTTTGTTCGTTGCCGACACTATTCTCAAATCAACGGGGATTACTTTATCATCACCGATGCGCATGATTTCACGCTCCTGCAGGACACGCAGCAGCCGGCTTTGCATTTTTGGAGAGATTTCTCCTATTTCATCCAAAAAAATCGTACCTCTATGAGCCAGTTCAAAAAATCCTTGCTTTCCGCCTTTCATGGCTCCCGTGAAAGCTCCTTCTGCATATCCGAAAAGCTCACTTTCCAATAAATTTTCGGGAAGCGCTGCGCAATTAATGGCAACAAATGGGTTATTTTTCCGATTGCTATGATTATGTATGCTTTGGGCGAAGATTTCCTTTCCCGTTCCAGTTTCTCCAATTATAAGAATGTTTGAATCTACTTCACTATAACGTTGAGCCGTTTCAATCGTCCTCTTGATTTCCGAACTCCGATACAATATATCATCAAATGTGTACTTCGCCACATGTCCGCGTGAATGAAGCTTTCTAAAGAACTTCCCTTCCATCTCTTGAATGCGGGTAACATCCTGAAAGGCGACCATATCCCCCACTTTTTTACCTTTTAAAAATATCCCAACTTTTTTTACCGATAATTGAATCGATTGGTAAGCAACGGTATCTTTTTCGTATTCATCGTCGCTTAAAAGCATATTACGAAATTTCCCGGGCTTTATTATTTCGTATATAGAATTTCCAATTAAGCTCCCCTTGGAAATGGATAATATCTCCTGAGCCGCCGTATTAAATACAGATATTTGTCCTTTTAAATCTATAGCAATAACCCCTTCATAGGCATAATTAAGAATCGTTTGGTAACGCTTGGTCTTCTCCTGTTCCCTTCTGCTGACAAGAGCCACTCTTTTTGCCTCAATCAACGCCTGCCGAAATGATTCCTTTCCAGTGTCAACCAGAATGGCTCCCAACCCTATCTCTTCAGCATATTTACAGGTACTTAAACCACTCAACACCACCTCACAGCCATCTCTGGCTGCCAAATCCACTAAACTGACTGAGGACTCGATATCATTTAATATATAGGACTGAATTGGCAAATCAACAATATCCGAAAGGTTTTCCACGCCATAAATCATGTTTAACGCTCCTATAACGGCCACTTTTTTACTGCCAAAACGTGCCTTGCAATCATACAGGGAACGAATGAGGTCAATACCTTGTACAGGTATATCAACGATTGGAATGAATTCATTACTTTCTTTTAATAGTTTCGTGATTAATCCCCTTGATATGATCACATCAGCATCCAGCTTCAACTTCCCAATCTTATCGGCATCCTCAACTACCTCCTCTAAAACAAACTTCACTGAACCGTTATCATTGTAGTCCGATTCTTCCAACTTGTTGAATTCCTCAAATCTTTCAAAAGCATCCGTAATATACCCTTTTCGAGGAACAACGAGTTTTATTTTTATCAAAACACCCACCTCCAACGTAAATCATTTTGGTTTATTGGATATAAGCTCAAGCAACCTGTTATTTATTCTAGACCTTGTCATACAAGGACTTGATATAATCTGGTAAGCTAAGAATGCCGCAAAGTTTTCATTCAACCGCAATAGGAAAAGTAACGTCAAGTACAATTGAGACTTTGAAAATAGTAATTCTGCATTTCATTTAGATATTAGAATTCAGAAAATGACTTTGAAAAATAAAAAACCCTTTATCGTGGGTTTTTTCTATCATAAGGATTTCGATCGGTATTTAATATGGTCATTCAGGTCATTACATTAAAACTTGCTATTCTTCACTAGAATACGCTTTTTAACATTATCATCAGTATAATGATTCTTAAGGTGAAAATCATCATGAAAAAATCCTCTTTAATTTCTTAAAGTGGCATCGCCATCTACTCTATTTTCCATAATTCCCCTTCCTTTCTCGGTAATAGGACTATTCCTTTTATTCTTCATACAAATGTGGAATTCCTTTTGATTTTATAGTTACTGACAATAAAATTAGTCTACAAACATAATAACCCCGTTCAAGAAATCCTGAACGGGGTTATCCAATAAATATTATTTTGAGTTTTTGGGCATTGAGCTCAGTTGTCAAACTTCGTAAATCTGTTCATTCAAGGTGGTTTTACTTACGAACTTAAAAAGGGTCGGCGATGACAAGGATTTTCCCTGCTTTAATATCCTCCACATATTGATCGACTTCGGCTTCCTCCAGTCCAATATCCAATAACGGCTTTCTCAATCCGCCTGCTCCCGATGCTGCCCCGGCTGCGGCTCCGCCAAAAGTGGCGAAAATCGGTCCTGCTGCCAATATCGGACCAATTCCTGGTACGGCCAATGCACTCATTCCAATAAGCAGGCCTGTTAATCCGACAGCTCCGCCGGCTGCTGCACCAGCTACTAATCCATCAGTCTTTGCCGGGCCGACTTCCTCGGCTTCACTGGGTAATTGATCAATGTTTTTTGCCACTACTGATATTTGATCGGATGTATATCCTTGTTCCTTTAAGTTTTCGACTGCTGAAGTCGCTTCATTTGCATTTTCATATATTGCTATAAACCTCTTGTCCATGGTATCTGCTCCTTTAAAAGTAATGTATTATACAATACCCTTAATTGAGTTTTAATAACCTTCCATGAAAGAAATGAATTTCATTCCCGGATTTGCCCCTGGCCGTAAATGAAGTACTTGCTTGATGTTAAGGCAGGTAAACCCATTGGTCCACGTGCATGCAGCTTTTGTGTCGAAATGCCGATTTCTGCTCCATAACCAAATTCAAAGCCATCGGTAAAACGGGTGGAAGCATTGTGATAAACTGCTGCGGCATCTACTTTATTCAAAAATACGGAAGCATTTTGTTCATCCCTCGTTAGGATTGCTTCAGAATGTTTGGTACCGTATCGGTTAATGTGTTCAATCGCTTCGAATACACCTTTTACAGTTTTCACGCTGATTTTTAAAGCCGAATACTCCGTTGACCAATCTTCCTCCGTAGCCGTTTTCGCTCTTGGAAAGGAGCTGCAAACCGCTTCATCTCCATATACTTCAATATCCTTTTCGTCCAGGAGTTCCAAAATACGCACTCCGTTTTCTTCAAACCATTTTTCATGAATCAGAAGCCCCTCGATAGCATTGCATACGGATGGACGCTGAGTTTTACCGTTTAAGACAATTTTCTCGACCATCGTGATATCTGCGGTCTGATCGATGAAGATATGGCAATTGCCTGCTCCAGTTTCAAGAACGGGAACAGTGGACTCCTTAATGACCGTTTCAATTAAATTCTTTCCGCCGCGTGGAATCAAAACATCTAAATACTCATTAAGATGAAAAAGTTCCTTAGCGGTTTCACGACTCGTATCCTCGATCAACTGAACAGCTTCTACAGGAATTTCTGTATTCTCTAATGCCTTATGAATGGATGAGACTAGTGCCATATTGGAGTTTTTGGCTGACGAGCTGCCTCTTAATAGGACGGCATTCCCCGTTTTCAAGGACAATGTAGCTGCATCGATGGTCACGTTAGGCCTGGCTTCATAAATCATCCCAATTACACCGATCGGCACCCGTAACTTTTTAATCAATAAACCATTCTCTTTTTCGATAGTCTCCAATTGTTCCCCAACCGGATCATTTAAATCGATTAAAAGCATAATGGCCTCAGCCATGTCGTCAATACGGTTAACATTTAACATAATTCGATCCAATATAGACTCACTGAAGTCTTTTTTCCTGCCTTCTTCCAGGTCCTTTTGATTTTCTTTTATCAAAAAATCTTTATCGATAATAAGTTGCTTAGCAATGTTTCCAAGTGCCTCGTTCTTTTGTTCCGTACTCAATCCTATTAACTGATAACTGGCTTTTTTGGCTGCCTTTCCTTTAGCCGTCACTTCACTCATTTCCAAATGCCCCCTTTTCCTTTACTAAAATTGATTTTTTATGCTTTCACCCATTTATCGCGATGAATCACTTCTATGGAAGTGATCACAAGCTCGGATGTCCTCTTTCCCATCGCCTGTTTTAATTCTTCGTCGGAGTAAAGGACCTCACCCCGCCCCAATAATCCATTTGCACCATAGACTTCGACAACATCCCCCTTATTGAAGACTCCTTTAATTTCATAAATTCCAGCTGGCAGCAGACTGCTGCCATTTGAAACTAAAGCCCTTTCTGCACCTTCATCAACGAAAATTTTCCCGGATACTTGTGAATGAAGGGATATCCATTGTTTGTTTTTCGTTACCGTCGTCAAGACATCATTCCCAATATACGTGCCATCACCTTTGCCTTCTAGGATTGTTAGAAGTTTATCACTCCCATAACCAGAACCAATGAATACTTTCACCCCTAGAGACAATGCAGTTTGCGCTGCAATAAGCTTAGATTTCATACCCCCGGTTCCGACATTAGATCCTGCACCTTCTGCCATTTGCAATAAATCCGCCGTTACTTCGGATAGCTTGTCAAATCGTTTCGCCCCTGGATTTGTCTGTGGATTGGAATCATAGAGCCCATTAATGTCCGTTAATATGATCAAGTTGGTGGCGTGGACCAGCCCGCTTACTAAGGCGGATAGCATATCATTATCACCAAAAGTCAACTCCTCGACCGATACTGTATCATTTTCATTAATAATCGGAAGGATGCCGCGTTCAAGCAATTCCATCAATGTCGCATATGCATTTTTATATCTATCTTTTTTCGAGAAATCTTTCCTTGTTAACAAAATCTGCGCCGGAACGATTCCAAAATGCCCCAATTGTTCCATATATGATTGAATCAATAGGCTTTGCCCGACCGCTGCAGCGGCTTGTTTTCCTTTGAGAGTGACAGGTCTCGTAGGATAACCGAGCTTGCGAAAACCTGTTGCTACAGCACCTGATGAAACAAGGACAACTTCATGTCCCGCTTTCCTTAAAGCTGCCACTGCCTGGATATGATCGGAAAATTTATTTTGGTCGATTTCACCTTTTGTGTTGGTCAAAGAACTACTTCCTATCTTTACAACGATGCGTTTCTTTTCCATCGATTACTTCCTCCAATAAATATCTAAGACATGAAAAAAAGCCCTTTTCATCCTCGAAATAAGGACGAAAAGGGCTGCTCTCCGTGGTACCACCTTCATTGAATGCAAGTTCATGCATTCCACTTTGCCTGATAACGCCAGGATATGCGCCTATGTTTTGCATAGGACTCAAGAAGCAGGTTCTGCGTTTTCCTGTCGCGGGTCTTCCAGCAATTGACGCCGCTCTCTGTCACAGTGATTCTCGCATACTAATCTTCTCTCAACGTTCATTGTTTTAATATAGTATGCAAAATTATCTGCTTGATGTCAATAACATTCCTATGATGAATGAACCTTATAACGCAATTGCCGGGCCGAAGAACTCATAGTGAATTTTATCCGTATCTATCCCCAGCTCTTTTAGATAAGTAATGATGGCCTTCATGAAAGGAACAGGGCCACACACATAATAATCAGCTTCAGGTTTAACAAAACCGCTCAATAACTCCTTATCGATATACCCTTCCTTTTCAAAATTCGGCAGGTTCTTATCATCCTCACCCGGATTTTTAAAGACAAAGGATAATTGATAGCTGGTAAGCTTGTGGGCTAGTTCTGTCAGTTCCATTCTGAACGGCTGTAACCGACCATTATCGGAAGCATGAATGAATTGTACGTCACGCTCAGGTGTTTGTTCAGCTATCGCATGGACCATGCTCATGAAAGGTGTTATGCCAACGCCTCCGCTCAAGAATACTGCCGGTGTTCGTTTTTCCAAATCAATGGTGAAATCACCTGCAGGAGCCGTTACGTCAATACTGTCACCCATCTGAATGGATTCATGCAAGTAGTTAGAGACCCTTCCATCAGGAGAGGTTCCCGGTTTTTCTTTTTTAACGGAAATCCGGAAATAATCTTTTCCCGGAACATCAGACAAACTATATTGACGGTTGAATAAATAGCGTTCACCCGGTATCTCGATCCGAATGGTAATATATTGTCCGGGAAGAAATGATGGAACCTTCTCTCCATCTGACGGTTTTAAATAAAAGGATGTGATTACGTCACTTTCCCGTACTTTTTCCACCACTGTGAATCGTTTGAAATCAGACCATCCGCCGACCTGATTGGAAGCTTCGTCGTACATTTCCTTTTCGATGCTAATGAAAGCATCGGCAATGACTCCATAGGCCTCTCCCCAAGCTTGGAGGATCTCTTCTGTAGCTGAATCTTGTAACACTTCCTTGATTGCACCTAATAGAAATTCTCCAACAATGGGATAATGTTCAGCTTTAACGGCAAGACTTCTGTGTTTTTGTGCTATTTGCTTCACGGCAGGTATTATCGTTTCGAGTTGATCTATATATTTAGCTGCTGCCAAAACCGTGTTGGCTAGTGCATTTTGCTGGCGCCCTTTTTTTTGATTGGCGTGATTAAAAACATTTAATAATTCAGGATGTGCTTCGAAAAGATTTTTATAGAATACAGTTGTGATTGTTGTACCATGCACTTCTAATACAGGTACCGTTGATTTGATAACATCAATAGTTTTTTGGGATAGCATAGGTAAACCCCTCTTCATAAACAAGTATTTTAAATACATGTTTATATTAGAACTTAAATGCATTAAAAGCAATATATTTAATACATCTTTTTCAAATAATACGTTTTCATGTTTATAAAATGTTCACATTTATGATATAGTCAAATGGGGATAGAATGTGAGGCGATAAACATGAGGTTGACGAGTTATTCCGATTACTCACTTAGAGTGTTGATTTACCTGGCTTCCCACGACCAAAGCAAATTATCAAATATTAAAGAGATTTCTGAAGTTTATCAACTGTCTAAAAATCATTTGATGAAGATTGTTCATAATCTAGGAAAATTAGGCTATATTGAGACGATTCGTGGAAGAAATGGCGGATTTCGGCTTGCAAAATCACCCGCTGAAATAAATGTAGGGGAACTTGTACGGCGAACCGAGGAGGATTTTTATCTAGTGGAATGTTTTAAAGATCACGATAACTGTGTGATTTCTCCCGTTTGTTCATTGAAATTTGTTCTTAATAATGCCTTGGATGCTTTTCTAAAGGTCCTTGATCAATATACGATTGCAGACTTCAGCGAAAATAAAGTGATGCTCAAAACCTATTTCGATTCGGTAAAGAAGAATGACGAAGAGCCCGATTTTTTATAATCGGGCTCTTTTTCATTAATCGATGATTCGTTCGATCTTCCTTTCGTAAATCCATGATCCCTGTACTGGTTTTCAATAAAACTTTAAGGGGATCGTATAGATTGATCATAACGATCGTCCCGATCCGTTCATGGTGCTGAAGGGCTGTTAATGCAATCGACGGTAGGATTCCAGGGGTATTTTTAAGTAATTCATACCCATAAATGGCATGGCGTTTCATTTCTTCCTATTCTGCCGCAGTCAGTTTACCCGGTTTTTCCAATATACTATCCGAAATCCTTATTTTACCCACGTCATGCAGCGTGGCTGCCAATGTCAGGGCTGAAAGGTTTTCTTTCGATAATCCAAGCTTCATCCCTAGATAAGTGGCAATGATTCCGACCCCGATATTATGTCTATACGTGTACTCGTTTTTTGCTTGCATCTCATCGAAAAGGTAATAAATATCAGGATTCTTTGCAGCTTCTGCATGACAGGTGCTACTTCCGCTTTAATCAATTCAATCTTTCCTTCTTTACGTAATATGAAAGATGTTTTTCATTTGAAGAGAAGCTTCGTTGATTCTTTCATGAATCATTACGTTAGGTTGTACATGATCTTCCGTTAAAGAAGATTCACCTTTTTTCAATTCTTCCATTATGAAATCAATTTCAGGTATGGTAAGAGGCGTATTCGCTTTATTATTCCGCTTCCCTCTTCTATTTTTCATTGCTCTCACACTTTTCTCTATTAATACCATATCCTTCATGTCCTTGTGTCATAACGAAAGCAATTTTTGGGCACTTAAGAACGATCACTAAGTTCATTGCCCAGCTGTTTTAATTTTTCACCAACCGTACATTCTGAAATACAGAACTGATGGGCATACGTACGCCCTTTCTCTTTTCGAAAATGCTTTCGTAAAAAACAATCTTGGCAAAATGAAGCGAGAACGTCTTCCACTTCTTCATAAATTTTTTTCCTGTTCATTGTTGTTATGACTCCTTTGACTCAGCAATTTCCATTTTGCTGAAAATGGCTTTTCCCTGCAGTGCAAGTGTTGCCAGGCGATCGGCTTCCTGGTTTTCCTTTCGAGAAATTGGCTTGCAGACTGGAATGATCTTTAATTTATCCAGTTTCGCTTCAATGCGGTCAAGCCATTTATTTAAGTTTTCTTCCATACAGGGCCATTCACCGGAGAGTTGATTTAAAACAACAAGGGAATCCCCTTTAAAGACACAGCTTTGATGGTGGATTCCAAGTTCGTCCATCTGCCTGACCGCTTCATGAAAGGCCGCATATTCCGCTTCATTATTGGATTCGAATTGCTCCAATTTCAAATTGGTTCGTAACCGCCAGAACTTCTTTCCTTGACGAAAATAAATGGCAACACCGATTCCTGCCACCTTTTCATCTTTTTGATAACCGCCATCAAAAAAAACAGTCACATCCTGCGGTTCTTCCTCAACTTCCGTCAGGAGTTTCTTTAGCTCCTTCTTGGTCCAGGTTGTATCGAATTCATCCTTGAACTCCACTTCTTTCAGCCGTCCTGCCTTTTCAAGATCTTCCGTAATGACCAGTGCAGTCCCGGCATCAAGCCAATCCGAAACGAAATCGGCAGATGGTTTTTTTGAAGCATGATATGTCCATTGCATAATTACCTTCAAAGATTTCCAGCTCCTTATCCATTCACCATTCATGCAGAACAGCTAACAATTTTCATACCTTTTTTTCGTCTTACCCTTTATAATATATTGTAAGCATTTGTATCGCTTTTTTTAATTATAGTTCCCATATCAGCCTGAAATTCTCATGTTTCAATCTTTATTTTATATGAAAAGTTTCATTATCATAGCATATTGACAGTTAAACTCGAGGAGGAGCACATCTTGATCGAAGTGTATATTGATGGTGCCAGTGCAGGCAATCCAGGGCCGAGCGGCGCAGGTGTTTTCATAAATAATAATGGTGTGGTCGAGCGGCATGCCTTTCCGCTTGGAAATATGGAAAACCATGAAGCGGAGTACCATGCTTTAATCAAAGCATTGGAAATTTGTGTAGCCAATAAGTATCAAATCGTTTCTTTTCGTACTGACTCCCAAGCCATCAACCAGGCCATTGAAAAAAGATTTGCAAAGAATAAGTATGCCATTTTGTTGGAACGGGCGCTAAAGCTTTCCGATGAGCTTGAATTATTTTTCATGAAATGGATTCCAAATCTCGAAAACAAGTCCGCGGATGAGTTGGCGAGACGGGCCATTCGAATGAATAAATCTGAGGAAATTCATGAACAAGACAGCTGATTTTTCATTATTATTCGTTGTATTCATTTGGGGCGTCACTTTTGTCATGGTCCAAAATGCCCTATCTTTTCTAGATCCCTTCACGTTTAATGCGGTCCGTTTCTTCATGGCGTTCGTTTTCTTGCTCATCCCTTATATATCGACTTTACACAAAAAGGGGAAAACTTGGAACAAGGGTCTTTTTATAGCTGGGTTTCATATTGGGGTTTGGCTTTTTCTGGGGTATGGGCTTCAAACGATTGGATTGAATTATACAACTCCTGCGAAGACAGGCTTTATAACAGGATTAAGTGTCGTCATGGTACCCGTGTTTTCCCTGCTGCTTTTAAAACATAGGCTTTCCCGCAATACAATAATAGGTGTCGCAGCCGCAACCATCGGGCTTTATTTAATGACTTTCGCTGACCGCTCCAATTTGAATATCGGTGATTTACTGGTATTTTTATGCGCAATCAGTTTTGCCATGCAGATCATTACAACCGCTAGATATGCCAAGACCTTACCAGCTTTACCGTTGACGCTGATTCAGGTTTCCACCGTATCTTTATTATCATTTGTTTCAGCCTTCATTTTCAAAGAGAATCATTCCGTCATCTTCAGCTCAGAGGTCATGTTACAGAAGGACGTATGGACTGCTTTATTGGTTACGGCAGCCCTTGCCACTGCGTTTGCCTTTTTTGCACAAACCTTCTTCCAAGCCTATACGACACCTACAAGAGTGGCGCTGATCTTTTCAATGGAACCGGTTTTTGCCGCGTTATCCTCATACATATTGATAGGGGAAAAATTGACTACCGCCTCCATCATCGGCTGCGCATTCATATTCTTGGGGATGATTTTCGCTGAACTGCCTGTTAAGAAAAAGAAACCCGTGACACAGGAGTTTTCTTGAAAAGGCCAATAAAATAAATCGGACTTCCAGTTACGAAGTCCGATTTATTTAAGCAGCCCCTGTTCTTTTGCAAAAGATACCGCTGCACTACGCGTTTCAATGCCATTTTGTTTTAAGTTTTCCAAAAAGGAGATATAAAAGCTGCCATCAAAGTTCTTTTGTACCTTCAATGTCAATTCTATTGCTGCATTGACTAAAATATCACTCGCATCCGTGTAGCGCTTACCAAAATAAATAAAACCAATAGCGTCATTACCAAAAGTGAATCCCTTACCCTCTAAAAAACTAACATACTCTTCAGTTGATTTCGCCACTTCTGCATCCACTCCATACTTCATGCCTTATTTTCATCTTACCGTATATCAAAGATTTTGACTATCCATTTTTCGACAAAAAAATCACCGTACAAAATAAAAGAGCTCCCATTTGGAAGCTCCGCTTATTGTATTAGATCATTCGCAGTAAAGCCCTGAATTCATGATCCCTAGCCAGATTTTTGACCTTCTCGCGATCATACTGATAGACCGCATCGTCCAATGAGCATGAAATTGGTACATCACATTTTATTTCTGCTAGCTTTCTGGATAAATGAAGCATATCGACGGCGGATTCAATTTTAGCGCGCTGCCCGTTCGTCAATGAAGCAACATTTTCAAGAATTCCTTCGATACTTTGATACTGGATCAATAATTTCAACGCTGTCTTCTCCCCAATTCCTTTTACTCCGGGATAGTTATCAGCTGTATCACCCATTAAAGCTTTTAAATCGATCATTTGTCTTGGTGTGATCCCTTTCCAATCAAAAAAGCTATCGGGATTATGAACTTCATAGTTACCATATCCTTTTTTTAACAATAGCACGGAAATGTTTTCATCTATTAACTGAAGCATATCTTGATCGCCAGTCAATATACCCACCCGGCTATGTTGGGCAGATGCCTTGGCAATTGTCCCGATACAGTCATCCGCCTCATATCCAGAGAGCCCTATGTTAGGGATATCAAATGCTTCAACCGCTTGTTTCGCTAGGTCGAATTGAGGGATCATTTCGACTGGAGCTTCTGATCGATTAGCCTTGTATCCATCAAATAATTCATTTCTGAAAGTCTTGCTGCCCATATCCCAGCACACCGCTACATGACTAGGTGAAAAGTGATTCACCGCCGTCAGCATATGCTTCAAAAAACCTTGAACGGCATTAGTCGGGATGCCTTTTGAGTTAATCATGAATTGACCAGTAACTGCCGTTGCATAAAAAGCTCTAAATAAAAGCGCCATCCCATCGACAAGCATAAAGGAAGGATGCTGCTCGTTTTCTTTCATTAACACATTATCACCTCTATCATGATGTACTTCCATTTTACCATAACTGTCCCCTTTTTTAAGGATCGTTTAATTGGAAAAAGTATTATTCAATTGGATTATCATCATACGAGATCCAGTCACTGAAACTGCCAATATAAATCTTCACATCTCTAAAGCCCGCTTCTTTCAGGGCGATATAATTGGGTGATGCCGTTACACCTGAACCGCAGTACACAATGATTTCCTTATCTTTACCGATGCCTGTAAAATTCGACTGAAGATCTTCAGTCTTTTTAAAATAGCCATTATCCAGAACGTTCGTCCACACCTTATTTACTGCTCCAGGTATATGGCCGGCTTTTTTATCAATCGGCTCCTCGATTCCCTCGTAGCGCTTAGATTCCCTTGAATCCATTAATAAGATATCGTCAGGCCTATTCAAAGTGTAATCCTTCACTGTTTGAAAAGATGCAAAAACGGACTCATTTAATTCGATATTATATTCCGTTGGCACATATTTCGTTTGATTCGAGTCAATTGGATAGCCCTCATCCCTCCAGGCGCGAAAGCCCCCGTTAAGAACAAAAACTTTCTGATGCCCAAGGTAGCTGAGCAGCCAGACAAACCTGGAAGCAAAAGAACCTTCCCCGCCATCATAAGCAATAAGTACCGTATCATTGGTGATTCCATTTGATTCCAGTTTATCCTTAAAGGTTTCCAGGTCAGGAAGAGGATGTCTTCCGCCATGTTCTTGAACCTGCCCCGATAAGTCTTTTTCAAGATCGAAATAAACAGCGCCGGAAATATGGTCTTTTTTGTATTCATTATACCCCGCATCAGGAGAGCCTAGCTGAAAGCGGCAGTCACATATTCTGATATCTTGAGAATTCAACATCGGCAACAGCTCTTCTTTTTCAATTATAAAACTCATCTGAAAAACCCCCTATTCCAAAATGGTCCAAATTAATTCATTAAGCTCCGTTTCCATCTTCTTTCCTTGATGTAGCCTAGTTATCTCATTCTTTAAGGAAAGTGATTTCCCTTCTATTATCGAAAAATTCTTTTCACTTTCCTTATTGCTTATATATTCCTCCATTTGTTTTGCTTTAAATATCCGGGTAATCCTGGTTTTCAATTCTTGATCAATTGAAACCAAATCAAGTAATTCCCATACCGATAAAGGTGGCAGCGAACCCAGTTGGATTATATATTCAAGGATTAAATACGAACGGTATACTTGTACCCATGTTTTTAGTTCTTTTCTTTCGGACCCCCTTGTTTTTGTCAATTGTTGAAGGTTGTCGCTCATCATCCGATAGTAATGGTGGCCCAGTGCCTTTTTGGAATAGCAATCAGCTATCAAACCCTTCATTTTCCTATAATAATCCGGATGCGTAATCAACTTGATTCGCGACTGAAATAATTCAAATAGTGCAGGATTACTCTTTAAGGCAAGACGTGATGATTTAAATAAATCCCAGCCTTCCATGTCAAATAGGTCTTCTTTTATTTGAATGACTTCAACTGGCTGACTCAAGCTAAGGTATGACCGCATATCATTATGAACATATATAAACCGAACATCGTAATCTGATTGGCCGGATGATAAACCAAAAGAATGGCTGCCAGTAACAGCAGCCATCAAAATGGTCATATCCTCTTTCTTTTCCAGGTATCTCAATCGTGAAATAAGGTTTTCTTTCATGAACGAGACCTCGTTTCTATTTCGAATGCATTTTAGCCAATTCCGCTACGGCATTTTCATAATACGGTAAATCGACCGTTTCCTCCAATGCTGCACGTAAACCTGCAAAGATATCCGATATTTCCGTCTTAAACTCTTTTTGAATCGCAAGTAACTCTTGATCGAGGACTTCATTATACATTTCGAAAATCCGTCCGCCCTGTTCTTTTACATATAAAAGGGCAGGATCATCCAAACGCTTCTGAAGCCCTTCGCTCATTTTCGCTTTTTCATTTTTTTCAAAGAAAGATTTTGGATTTTTAAATAATGCCAATTCCTTTTTGAATTCCCCCGTATCTAATTGGGCAAAAGCTCCTGTAAATTCAAGGGACTCCCTCTCATTAGGTTCATATGGCTGTAATGAAAGGTTTCTCCTTATTTTTTGCATTTGCAAAAGCAAACTGCTTTGTTTCTCATTCAGTAATTTATTTACAAACATTTCCGTCCTTAAAGCCGTTGCCCGCATTTCTTGGGCGAGATCAAAGCCTAAAGCATCCAATAAGTTCTTCATAGATTGCTTGAGGACAATTTTCAGATCGCCTCCATCATCTTTTAAAACAGCCGGATTGAATGATTCTTTAAAGAAATCATTAAACCGGAAGAAGACCCGTTGTTTACTATAAAAAGTCAATTCGTCTATCTCTTTTTTCAAACGTTGCTTTTCGGCATCCCCTTTAATGACTGAGAGGAGTTCCGAAATGGACTGTGCCTCATGGGAAAGGGTCTCCAGGGCATTTCGTTTCGCTTTCTCATCCTGCCTGGAAGCTGTAATTACATCTCGTAGCAGTTCTTCCGTTCTTTTTACAGCCGCTTGAGCCGATTCAATTGCAAGTCCCGTTAAATCGTTTTCTATGAAAGAATCGAATTGACCTTGGAATTCCGAGATTCCGCTATTAGGAAGGAACGAATGCTTAAACGAACCAGGCGTTTGTTTTTCCATCAACGCTCCCTTACTCGTAAGCGGGAACAGTTTTGGAAAACGGATTCCGAATCCATTCAATTGATCTGTGACATAATCCATCACTTCGTCCAATTCGTCAGTGTTTTGTGCCAAATCGACGGCATTGACGATGAAAAACATCTTATCCATAGCGAAAGAATCTTTCACACGTCCAAGTTGTATCAAAAACTCCCTGTCCGCCCGTGAAAATGGGTGATTATAATAGGTCACAAATAGGATGGCGTCCGAATTCTTAATATATTCAAAAGCTGCTCCTGTATGTCGTGCATTTATTGAATCGGCCCCAGGTGTGTCAACAAGGACCATCCCCTGCTTTGTCATTTCACAGTCATAACGCAATTCAATCAGATCAACAAGGCATGACTTGGACTCTTCTGCAGCAAAACGTTTAAATCCTTCAAGATCTACCGTAACCACATTTCCTAAATCATTTTGGTACTCGGGCAGCCCTTGATGAAAAGCCCTAAGAAAGGATAAATGCGTTTTCCCCTTATCAACTTCCCCCGCCTTCGCAATGATTTGTCCTGCAAGTTGAAGTGCTTCATCTAGAGTTTTTGCCGATTTATCAAAAGCTGCCAAGGCGAGGCTTACATCTTCCAACAGCATCGCTTCCGTCTTTAATTTGACGGTTGCCGTTCCATGTGGATGCTCAGCGTCTGAAGACATGATTTTGTTGATTGCGGCAGTTGTTGGATTTGGTGAAACAGGAAGGACGCTTTCTCCCATCAACGCATTGGCAAAGGAAGATTTACCCGCACTGAATGCACCGAAAAGCGCAAACGTAAACGTCTGCTGTTCCAAGCGACTTGCCTTCTCTTTCAATTCTTTATAAAGTGATTGAAACCCTCTCAATGGTTGAATTAGCTTGGCAGCCTGTTGTAAGCTCGTTGCAGTCTCCATCAGCTTTTCTTTTCCGCGTAAATCAGTAGCATCGGATGTAGAAACAGTCACGGAAGGTACAGCTTCCTTGTTATCTTTATCATGATCCGTTTCAAGTTGTTCGTTGACGGACCTTGAATTACTTCCTTTATCGGTTTTCATGATTTTGACTGTAATATTTTTTTCCTCTTCATTCCATTGAGTTAAAAGCATATCGATATCGCGCTCATCGACTAATGATTCAGTTTGATGAGCAATGGCCTCTAATCGTTCCGTTTGGTACTCGATTTCCGCGTTCATCGCAGCAGTAACTTTAAGGGCTTCCGCAAATTCGGAAAAACCTTCAAGTTCCTTATCGATGGATATGGACTGCTGTTCCACTATCCCTTCCATAACGGTAACCATATTTTCCAAAAATCCTTCTGATACATCACGCGCTTTCTTTTTGATGGCTGATGCCAAATCATTCGTATAGTTTAAAACGTATTCACCCGTAATATCGACTTGAGGCTTCAAAGAGTTTTTTATGTAAGCTTCCGTTACCTCGATCTGAAGTGCCTGAGCCTTACTTTCAAGTGTTGAATCATGAATCTCCGCTTGGTTAAGCGTTTTAACGGCTAGTTCTTTAAGATGCCATTCAAGCTGGGTCTTCACCTTTTCTTGTAAATCGGTCAAGAACGCCTCGATACGTGCCTCACGTTCGGCATCCGTTTTTTTCTTGGCAAATAATAGACCAACTTTAAAGTCCGGCTGAGCCGATTCCAAGAAAGATTTACCTAGGTCCCGTGTTGCCGCGGGCATGATGTATGCACCTTTCAAAATGGTTTCTAATGCATCAGCATATTGGAACTTGATTTCCTCTATACGTCCAGTTAATGATTTTTTTTCTTTCAATAGGCTGTCCACCTGATTCGTCAGGTGTATTCGCTCTTCATATGGAAGTTCTGATAATACTTCAAAATCATCTGCATGTTCCTCTTCATACTGGTCTTTCAGCCAATTAAGATGCCTTTCGACCAGGGCATTAGCCGATTGCATGATGGCATCTTTCCCATCATTTAGACCTTTGCCCGCAATTTCAGATATGAATTGCTTGACCAATTCTATTTCATTTTCGGTATTGTTCAAGTCTCTTACGGATGTATAAAAAATACCATCAGGATATACATTCCAGTTCGCAAATGCCTCAGAAACGGAAAGCTTGAAGTCTTGAAAGCTAAGCTCGTTCTCATCATGCTTATCGATCATATTGATAATTAAGTATGTCGGTTTTTCAGCCTCTAACAATTCTTTCGTGAATAGGAAGTTCACTTCTGATTGGACGTGATTGTAGTCCATGACATAGAAGACGACATCAGCTAGATGCAAGGCAGATTCCGTAGAAACTCTATGTGCATCGTCTGTCGAATCGATTCCTGGCGTATCCATGATCGCACATGAATCCGGCAGTGAAAAATCATTGGAACTTATCGTTATTGCCGATACTGAATCTCCATCCTTGGCAAATTTCTTGACCTCTTTAAAATCATAAGGTGCAGGAAATAAGACTGGTGGCTGATGATGGTAAAAGACTTTGGCATAGTCTTCCCCTTTTTGGACTTTTACCGTATTTGCACTTGTTGGAATCGGGCTTGAAGGCAATACTTGATCACCGAGGAGAAAGTTGATCATACTAGATTTACCCGCTGAAAAATGCCCGCAAAAAGCAATGATGAACTCTTCATTATTCACTTTCATGATTAATTGTTTTAGTTTATCGGCATTTCCTGTATCACCTGCCGATTGAAATTTCTCATACATGGCAGTCAAAATCCCCAATTTGGACTGTTGCTTTAATGTTTCTTGAATCATGAATCCATACCCCTTAATCTATCGTCATTTTGATATTCTTATTGTAAACGATTTCGTTTGTTATTCATACCATCAGCTTTATTTTTACTATATGATTCATTACTGGCCATGGTCAAAAAAAAACCACCGATTGGTGGATTCTTGCAGTTTGATTCATATTGAAATGAATGCAAAAAAAAAACCAGGATGTTTACCTGGTTGTAGGGGTGGGGTTAAAAGCAGTTCGGTTTTCCATCATTGGTGACTCGGTATAAGGCTTCACTGCCTTTGCCGGTTTTTGAATATTACTAAATACATGTTTCATCACAAAACCATATGTAGCGATTGTCAATAAAATGAATACCCAGACCATTACCAACACCATCCTCTTATATATTGATTAGCTTTTAGTTATTAGTTATTAGTTATTAGTTATTAGTTATTAGTTATTAGTTATTAAAATAAATTTATCGAAATCCGAATGAGAATAATTTTCATCTTCATTTAGAATCTTATCACGAACGATAATCGTTTTCAATAAGAAATTAACATTTTTTATTATTTTCCCTTAAAAACCGTAGAATATTCCGTATGTTCCTTTAAGGCTTTCTCTTCCAATGGGATTCTTACCGCCATCATCCAAACATTCAATAAACTAAAGATGACAGCAGTATAATATGCATCGAATAATAAAGAAATAACTATTATCTCAGTTGCCACTATGATATAGTTCGGATGTTTGAAATATTTATAAGGACCTTTAATGACTACATCGGCATCAGGAACCACTATGATTTTTGTATTCCAATGTTTTCCCAATGAACGGATTACCCAAATCCTGCCTGACTGTGCAATTAGAAAAAGGGTCAGCCAAATTGGCCAAAGTCCAGCCACAGCCCTTTCAAGCACGACCACTTCAATAATGAGAACAATAAAAAAACTAAGGTGCATTAGAACCATCCAACTGTAATGGGACTCACCATATTCCACTGCCCCTGCAACCTTTAACTGTTTTTCATTTTGTTTGGCGATATATAATTCAAACATGCGCTGTATAGCGATCAAGATAATGAAGATGGCAAAGATCATCACTTCCACCTCATTAACACAAGTTCAGACGAAAAACCGGGCCCCAATGCAGCAGCCAAGCCCACCTCATCTTTATTCCCGCCACGCTGCATGAACCTCTCCAGGACGTACAAAATAGTTGCTGAGGACATATTGCCAAATTCCCTCAATACGCTCATTGACTCTGCCGTCATGCTTTCATCGAACCCGAGGGCTTCGTGATAAGCATCAATTACTTTTTTACCTCCAGGATGAGCAATGAAATCCTTTATATCCCTGAGATCGAATCCATTCTCCATTAAGAACTCTTGAACATTCGGTTTAAGCCAATCTTTGATGATTGTAGGGATATCTTTTGAAAAGATTACGTATAACCCTTGATCTTTAACATCCCACCCCATAACATCCAAGGAATTCGGCATTAGCGTGGATTGCGAATTCAAAAATTGAAGATGTCTTACTTTTTTGGAAAATTGTTCATCAGGCACTTCATCACCGCAAACCAATACACAGCTTACTCCATCGGAAAATAAAGAAGTTCCAATTAAATTGCTTTTGGAGATATCATTCCTTTGAAATGTCAGACTGCATAACTCCACACATAAAACAATGACCTTCGCCGTCGGGTATGCTTGGCAATATTCAAATGCACGCGATAGGCCACTTGCTCCCCCTGCACAGCCAAGTCCCCAAATCGGAATCCTTTTAGCATGCGGGCTAAATGGAAGTTCATTCATTATCCTGGCATCAATGGTCGGGGTAGCAATACCCGTGCTTGAGATAAAGAAGAAAGCATCTAGCTCGTTTGCCTGCAATTCTTCTTTTAAAAATTCTGTGTTGGCTAAGCATTTTTCTATAGCTTCTTTCCCAAACTTGACTGCCTGTTGAATATATAAATCATTCCGATCGGCAAAAGAATGATCCACTTTAAACCAATCAAGATCATTAGAAAAATATCGATTTTCCACTTGTCCATTCTTAAAGGCTCTTAGTAACCGTTCTATATTCTTAAATGAGGATCCAAATATTTCTCTCGAAAATTCCATGATTTTCTCCTGAGAAAGTAAATGTGGCAGCTTTATATGTGATGCAGATAATAAATACGGCATGATTGCACCCCTTATTATTCATGATATGGTTAATATACCCACAAGAATATCAATTATGCTTTATCGATAAATGGTCATATTTATTGACGGTTCAGAAAATTTTTTTCTCTTTTTCTTAAAAAACCAGGTAAAAAAAGACTGAGAAATTGATAAAAATAGAGAACTTGATCATACAAGCAGAGGAACGAAAATGGAATCAACGCTATAATCACAAAAGTGTTAAATGGATTCATCGTGGCCGTTAAGTCCGTTATTCCTTTCTCTTTGGACATTCCAAAGCCGTACCTCATAAAACAGCCTTTCGAACAGGAATCCATAAGCGTCCTTATTGGCATGACAGGGGATATCCGTGGAAGAATAATGATTGAGGGAACAAACGGGGATGCATGAGCAATTTAGGTGAAAGCATTTTTTCCATGCCGTTGGATGGTGAGTTGCTTGAATCTTTTGCAGCAGAACTCGGCAACTTGCTTGCCGGGAATATTGCCACTTCTTTAGCAGGAGGGGATGCATTTAATGATATTACCCCACCCACCGTTTTTGTGGGCAATACCAAAATGTATGGGTTTCATGAAGCTATCCATTTACCCATGTCATCAAAAGGCGTAGGCACTCTTCATATCATCTTAATGATTGAAATGTAATCATGAAATATTAAACCCCCTTACCCAAAATCGGTAAGGGGGAGCTTTCATTCTTCTTTCTTTACAGAAGATTGGTTTTGCACTTGAATAATGATATTTTGAAACTCCTCTTTTCCACAAACGCTGCACCTATACTCCTCGCTTAAAATGGTTCGACAATGAATACAATATTTTCTCTCCATCCCTATCACTACTTTCCTGAACATATACTATCAATATATTCAAAAAGTGAAGAGAGTTTCCTTTTATCTGACAAAACTCTAATTTCATTATCAATGTTATGCTTCGGCATAAATGAAAAAATGCCTAAAATCCTCATCACATGAGGATTTTAGGCATTAAATGGTTGAATCTATCAAGTTTACCGAATCTATTTTAATCAGGCTACTTTTTGCCCTTCAATACGTGCTTCCTTCACTTTCCCTTTTGTAGGGACGATGTTAAAGACGATATTCAAGAAAATGGCTGTCAAACTTCCGGCTACAATACCGTTTTCCGTTAAGATTTGAAAGCTTTCCGGAATTTGCGCAAAAAGTTCAGGAACGACCGTCACACCAAGTCCCATACCTACTGAACAAGCGATGATCAATAAATTTTCTTGAGAAGCAAAATCCACTTTGCTCAACATCTTAATTCCTGCGGCAATTACCATCCCGAACATCGCAACCATTGCACCGCCAAGCACGGATGGAGGGATAATTGTCGTGAATGCACCAATTTTCGGAACAAATCCTATGAAAATGAGAATGCCCGCAGTTGTGTATATGACATTCCTTGTTTTAATGCCTGACAATTGAATCAACCCGACATTTTGTGAAAATGCCGTATACGGAAACGCATTGAACAAACCGCCAATCATGATGGCCAGTCCTTCAGCACGATATCCGCGAGCCAAATCGTCTTCTGATATTTCTTTGTCCGTGATTTCACCAAGGGCATAATAAACACCAGTCGATTCCACCAAGCTGACGATCGCCACCAATGTCATCGTAATGATCGCCGTGACGTTAAATGTCGGAGCTCCAAAGTAGAAAAAATGAGGCATATGCAGCCAAGTGGCATTGGCCACTGAGCTAAAATCCACTTTTCCAAGGAAGAATGCTGCTAATGTTCCGACTAACAGCCCCAATAAAATAGAAATGGATCGTACGAATCCAGATGAGAATTTATACATGAATATAATGAATAACAAAGTTCCAAAACCAAGAGCTACATTATTCAAGTCTCCGAAATCAGCAGCACCTTGACCTCCACCAAGATTGTTGATTGCAACAGGAATGAGCGTTATGCCAATAATCAAAACGACCGATCCTGTGACAATGGGCGGGAAAAACCTTGCCAGTTTTCCGAAGAATTTACTAATGATAACGACGATCAATCCCGACACCAAAATAGATCCATAAATGGAGTTGATTCCATATTGCGTACCAATTGCAATCATCGGGCTAACTGCTGTGAATGTACAGCCTAGGACGACCGGAAGCCCAATTCCAAAGAATTTATTTTTCCACACTTGCAATAAAGTTGCTATCCCGCACATCAAAATGTCTATCGAAACTAAATAAGTCAACTGCGCTGCAGTCAATCCCAGCGCCCCACCGACAATCAATGGAATGACGACTGCACCGGCATACATGGCAAGGACATGTTGTAATCCTAAGGAAGCAACTTTTAAAGGTGATTGATTAGACATTGACGGTTGCTCCTTCCATTTCGTCGGCGAACGTAATCTCACCGAATTTCAACTCGGCAATCCTCGCAAGTGATTCAACTTGAAAACCTTGTTCCCTAAGATCCTTACCACCACTTTGGAATGCTTTTTCAATCACGATGCCGATTCCGGCCACTTCTGCTCCAACCTGCTTACAGATTTCCACCAAGCCCCTGGCTGCCTGTCCGACCGCAAGGAAGTCATCGATGATCAAAACCTTATCCCCAGCTTCAATATATTTATTGGAAACCGTAATAGTATTGGTTTCTTTTTTTGTAAAGGAATGAACGGACGCAGTCACTAAATCATTTGTTAAAGTAAGTGATTTACGTTTACGGGCAAAAATTAGCGGAACTTCCAATTCCAACGCAGCCATCAAACCAGGTCCAATGCCTGAAGATTCAATTGTCAGCACTTTCGTTATTTCCTTTTGTTCGAAACGTTTTACGAATTCTTTACCAATTTCTTTCATTAGTATAGGATCCATTTGATGATTTAAGAATGAATCTACTTTTAAAATATCTTCTGATAAAGCTTGACCCTCGGACAAGATTTTTTCCTTTAAAAGTTGCATGAAGGTTCCTCCCAATCTTGGATGATTATTGACCCATAAACCACGCAATCATTCCCTGCATATAAAAAAGCCCAAGAAACATTGCGACACTTTTTGGAGTGAAGCAATACTTCTTGGGCATGAATGAAAAATGAATCAGCAAAAGCCTTCATTATGCAACAAGATCTATTACTCACCCATAGTCGAATTATTTACGGTAATCCGGTAGAAACTTGCAGGCCATATCCCTGCTATTATACGAGTGAAACTTTAAATTTTATTAATATATGAATTATATCAACGCTGACTCTATTTGAAAAGTAATTTTCGATAAAAACCGAACTTTCATTTAAAAAATTAAATCATCATTCGTATTATTAGAAAATTGCGAAATCCCAATGCCTAAATAACAGGGATTTTCCTCTCAAAAGAAAAAATCATCCCATCTTCATGTTCCATTTACTATCATACACGTAACTTTTGCAACGACCCATAAAAAAGAAGAAGGTCTTGACATTTAATCCAAGTCCTTCTTCTATTAATTCATTTGATTTTATAAACTTCTTTATATTTATTTTCAAGATACTTTATTAAATACTGAACATTCAGGCCCTCTCCTGTCGTTTCTTTCAAAATCTCAAGAGGCTTTTTTGTTTTTCCGTATTTATGTATCTTTTCATTAAGCCATTTCCTGATTGGAGCAATATCACCCGCTTCCAACAGGCCATCAAAATCAGGCAAATCTTTAAGCATCGATTGCTTGATTTGGGCTGCATACATATATCCCAATGCATAAGAAGGGAAATAACCAAAGCTTCCATCTGCCCAGTGTACATCTTGCAACACGCCCATGGCATCATTTTCAGGCACAATTCCCAAATAATCCTTGTATTTTTCATTCCAGACTTCCGGTAAATCCTTCACTTCAAGTTCTCCATTAAAGAGAGCCTTTTCCAGTTCATACCGAATCATAATATGTAGAGGATACGTCAGTTCATCTGCTTCAATACGGATGAACGATGGTTTTGTTTCGTTAATGCCCCGGTAAAATTCATCCAGTGTCACATCATTGAATTGTTCGGGAGCATATTCTTTTAATAAGGAGAATTTATTTTTCCAGAAGCTATGGTTCCGTCCAATGAAGTTTTCGAAAAACAATGATTGTGATTCATGAATCCCCATTGATGTCCCGCCATCGAGAAGTGTTCCAGTTAATTCTTCGGCGATATTCTGCTCATAAATGGCATGTCCGCATTCATGAATGGTACCAAAGATTGCCCCCCTAAAATCATTTTCATCGTATCGGGTCGTCACCCGGACATCGCCCCTATTTATTTTAATTTCAAAAGGGTGAACTGTTTCATCCAGCCTGCCAGCCTTGAAATCGTATCCTAGCTGTTTTAAAATTTCCAAGTTAAGTTGATGCTGTTTTTCTTTTGGAAATTCTTTATACAGGAACGCTGTTTCAGGTCTATGTTCGCTTTCGGCAATCTGTTTTACCAATGGAACGATCCTCGCCCGAAGCTCACTGAATACGCTGTCAAGTATATCTACTGTCATGCCTGGTTCATACATATCTAAAAGGGTGTTATATTTCGTCCCTTCATATCCCCAGTACTCTACGAACCTACGGGTATAAGCTACAATTTGCTCCAGATAAGGTTGAAATAAAGAAAAATCAGCTTTTTCCCTTGCCTCTTCCCATGCACTTTCAGAACGCGATTGTAAAATGACGAATTCCTTGTATTCGTTGGCAGGAATTTTCTTATTTCTTTCAAACTCTTTTTTACACTCTTGTACCATTTTATTCGTCGTTTCACTAAGAGTGGCTTTCTCCTTCGAAAGTTCTGCAATGAAGGATTCCATTTCATTACTTGTGCTCATATTAAACACCTCGGAGGAAAGCACGCCGATAACTTCGGAACGCTGCTCACCTCCCTGTTTCGGTGCACCTGTACGTAAATCCCAAAAAATTAACGCGAGAGCTTCATTATAGGCCGAGATTTTCTTTACATATTCTCTAAACTCTTTTTCTATCAGATCGATACCCTTTTTTATCATATTCACTGCTCCTTCCAAATACACTTTACCATATTATACAAAAATCTTTCATAACAGAACCACTTCGTTTAATAAATTAAAATAAAATAAGAGCCAAGGGGCACCTTGGCTCTTATTTTGGATTGGACTTTAGTTAAAGCGTTACAGGAAGAATGGATACAATCTTCTCTTTCACCTGTTCCGAAAGATCCTTTTCAGTCAAAATCTGGACTGTTCCCGAATCATTGCTCGTCCTGATCAATCGCCCTATTCCCTGGCGCAATCGAAGGAGCATGTATGGAAGATCCACTTCTTCGAATGCGTCGGTAACCGAGTTGCGTTTGGCCTCGAAAACTGGATCGCGTGGCGGGAATGGAAGGGAGTGTATCACTACATTTTGCAATGAAGGCCCCGGAACATCAAGCCCTTCCCATAAATGATAGGAGAAAAGGACAGATTGCTCATCCTCTTGGAACTTCTTAACAAGCTCGCTGATTTCCGCTTCCCCTTCAAAATAAAATGGATAAGAAGATATTGGGCAGTTTTCCTTGAACCAATGCAATTCTTCTTTTGAATGAAATAACACTAGTGTTCGACCTTCATTTTCTTCAATTGTCTTCATCGTATATTGAAGTTTTGCCAATTGATCTCCATTTTCGAAGACCGGCATGTTCATTTTCATGACTTCATCGTAATCAAATGGTGATTCAACGGAGAAGCTGTCATACTTTTCTATCCCTAAACTATCAGCAATATATTGGAAGGATTTATTATCCGATAATGTTGCCGATGAAAAAATGTAAGGGATTTTTTTAGAGAATACCTGTTCAGACAAAATATCCTGTACAAGCCTTGGCATGATGACCAATGTTTTGGTCATTTCATTTTCTTCAAACCAGGAAACGGCCTGTTCATCCTTCACAAATAGAGAAAGTGAGTAACCCAGCTGCTCTAAATATTCTTCCGTCACTTTTAAATCATAATCATTGATCGTGTACATTTCCGCTTCAAAAACAAGGTTCTCCTCTAACTCTTCAACCTTTTTGTGAAGCTTTTGGGCAAAGCTTGTTATTTCTTTGGACATCGGAATTTCATAACGATTAGATCCGCTGACATGTATCGCTTTTTCATCCAACAAATCAAAAAATTCTTCATTGATATCAATTAAATCCTCAATGATGTATAAGGTTTCTTCACGAACCTGATTGGCTGTAAGCAATTCTAAAACCGAAGCAAGGGTCTGTTCCCCAACTTTATAAGTTAAAGCCTTCTGAGCAGCAAATTCCAATAGGTGACCTTCATCAAAGACAACGCAGCTATGATCAGGCAGCAATGGTAACTGTCCTTCACGCTTACGCTTTTCCTTGGTCCATACATGCTCCATGAAGAAGTCATGTGAACAAATGATCAAATCACTTGATTTTCGGTAGTGGTCCCGTGATAGGGTTTGCCCACAACGATGGCGTTTATCACAAGTAAAGCAGTTTTGGAGCTGATCCCAGCCAACTTTAGACCAGTCTTCATCATTTAAGTATGGATACTGTTTACGGTCCCCATATGCTGTATAGGCGTTCATGGATGAGTTATCATGGACAAACTTGGGAAGTTCATCATATAGCTGATCTATTCCCTCGGAATCTTCATGATTCACTGCGTAATCCAATTTCTTAAGACATACATATTGATCGTGATACTTGGCAAGCCGAACATCCACTTCAATACCTAAAGCATTCTTGATTTTTTGGATGTCGCCTTCCTCTTTGACAAGCTGTTCAATCAACGTTTCATCCGCACACGAAATAATTGCAGGTTTATTCGTATATCTCGCATAACAAATCGCATATAGTAAATAGACCAAAGTCTTACCGGTCCCTACCCCTGCTTCAGCAAAACTTACATTCTTTTCTTTAAAGGCTTTTTCTAACTGAAAAGCCATGAAGATTTGTTCGTCACGCAGCTCAAATCCTTTTTCGGGAAGAATATCGTAAAAAACATCACCGATCCATTCTGAAAGCTTGTCATAAAAAGAATCTTCCTTTGTTACCGAAAAAGGCAGTGTTTTAAGCATCATGGTCTCCCCTTTTATCTATCATCAGTATATAGTAAACGAATCATTACATATCTTAAGCAAAAGTATATTATCCTTTATTTCACATTAATAGTCAAGATATTTACCAACCATCAGAAATGAAGCGTATTATGTATGTTTTTCTATGTATGCTGCCTGGTTGCCCGATTCGTAAAATAAAAGACAGGCTCCAAAAGAGAGCCTGTCTGTAAATAATATAGGGTTGAATTAAGCTTTGTTTACGTTTGATGCTTGTGGTCCACGTTGACCTTGTTCTACATCAAATGTAACGTCTTGGCCTTCTTCAAGAGTTTTGAAACCTTCGCCTTGGATAGCTGAGAAATGTACGAATACATCGTCTCCACCTTCACGTTCGATGAATCCAAAACCTTTTTCTGCGTTAAACCATTTTACTTTACCTTGTTCCATTTTTGTTGCCTCCTAGTGTGTTCTCCACACATTATATTACTATCCTTGCTCAAAAGAATATTAAGGTATTCCTTAAATCTGAACAAAGATAATTCATTATTAGAATAACAGAAAAGGAAATGATAAGCAAGACTGGAACCTATTATGAATAAATCGTCCTGACCATCAAAATCCTCCGTTATATTCTACCTACCTATTCACCTTGAGGCTGTCTTGGCGGCCTTTTCCCCCAATATTGATAAAGGTCAGCACGGATGAAACCATTGAACAATTTCCTTTTTTTCGTTGCAGGCTTACCGTAATGCTGTTCGAAGTCAGGATTGGAGGTAATCATGTATACTGACCATGTATCAAGCTTCTTGAAGGCTTGGCCCATTTCTCTATACATCTGCTCAACCGCTTTTTGCTCACCAAGACGTTCTCCATAAGGCGGGTTCCCGACAATGACACCATACTCTTTCCTTGTCGAGATATCCCTCACCTGCATTTGTTTGAATTCAATCAGATCACCAAGACCCGCTTCAAAACTATTTGTTTTAGCTATATCGACCATTCGATGGTCAATATCACAACCTGTTATGTCCAAGTACTGATCATAATCGGCTAAATCTTCAGCCTCAATCCGTGCTTCATCCCAAACCTTGCTGTCCATCCATGCCCAGGTTTCAGATACGAATTCCCTGTTAAACCCAGGTGCTATGTTCTGCCCAATTAAGGCTGCCTCGATGGGAATCGTTCCAGATCCACAAAATGGATCTATGAAAGGTTTATCCGGTTTCCAATTGGTCAGCATGATTAAGGCAGCCGCCAATGTTTCTTTAAGGGGTGCCTCCCCCTGCCCTGTCCGATATCCCCGTTTATGCAAACCTGCACCTGAAGTATCTAAGGTAAGTGTCACTACATCTTTTAAAATAGACACTTCAATTTTAAACAAAGGACCAGTCTCTGCAAACCAAGACACTTGCTTATATTTACTTTTCAATCTATCAACAATCGCCTTTTTGACAATAGCCTGACAATCAGGGACACTGTAAAGCTTTGACTTAACGGATTTTCCACTCACAGGGAACTCTACATCGGCTGATAAGTAATCTTCCCAATTCAATGCCTTTGTTTTTTCAAACAACTCATCAAATGAATATGCTTTAAATTCTGCGACTTTAATTTTCACCCTATCGGCACTGCGCAGCCATAAATTAGAGCGGGCAATGGCGGATTGGTCCCCTTTATATGTGATTTTACCATTTTCGACTTGACAATCGTATCCAAGATCCCTAACCTCCTTGGCAACAATTGATTCCAATCCCATTGCTGATGTTGCGATAATATCGAATTGTTTCATTAATCTTGCACCTTCTTTCCATTAATCCAAATCCATGGCACCTTTTCCCGAATTTCTTCATTTATGTATTTAAGAATCAGGCATTGATTTTTTTACATGTAAACCTTATTTAAAAGGTCCACCGCCTTTTTATATTTCAGTTAGAATTCTTCATTGTTTGCTTAGCTTATTTCATGATCATGTAGCGAGAACATTCATTAATTAAATAAAACATTACTCAATTATCCATATACCTTAAGATACACGCTGCAATCATATGATTGAAATCATCAAAACCAATTATGTATGCTTCCCATCCATTATCCTGAAATTTGTAGTTTTCCGTCTTGATACCTTCATTTTAGGGCTAACAGAAGAGTTAAGGAACCTTTAAAAATAGGATACCCAGAATCAAGGAAATGCTTTACATTCCGACACTATTTTTTAGAACGTTACCGACTGACTTCATTCAAACCCATTTTCTTTCCGCTTGACACTTTTCGAAATGGAATGGAAAACTTGCCAAGTTCTAAGTTTAACACAGCGGTGTTTCAGAAAACGAAAAAATAAATGGAAACGCCCAATCTTTTTATAATCAGGCAATCTCCATAAACAAAAACTCCCCTTTTAAAAGGAGAGTTGTGCTTTTGGTGTAATATGATAACGTTCTGTAAGCCATGTTTTGTTCCTCAGTACTGCAAGCGACTCGCGTCTCGTACTTCGGCGGTAATCATCTATCTACAGAAGCATATGCTTCTGTCCTTCTCCTCGTTCAATTCCAAGGAAGAAAGCGCCCCTACCATTAATTTGGGTTTCTCGCTCGTGGGGTTTACCTCGTTCCACCCTTTACATTTCTGTAAAGGCTACGTCACTGTGGCACTTTTATAGGTATTCATGCCATATCCAAAAGGACTTAGGCATTTTCCCAGCCGTCAGCAATCCAAGATTGCTGCCCAAGCTTATTTTTTCGCCAGGCACGAACACTACGGACATCGCAGTCCGTGCGAGCATGGACTTTCCTCTACTGCATAAATGCAGCAGCAATTACCCAAACGTTAACATAACATAATTGATTATACTCCATTATTCATGAAAAAACAATACCAAAATAATTTTCACTTTTACAATGTAAAATCTCAGTCAAAAAGCTTGTTACCAAAAACATGCTTTTCCAAGTTGGATAACCGTTTAAGGATGTCAAAGTTAGTGGTTCCCGGAGTGGCACTTGGAGCAGGTTGATTTGGACGTTTTGTACTCTCTTCTGCTTGTTTTTTCAATTTAAGATTCTCTTGTTTAAGATCTTCAATTTCCTGGTGGAACACTTCATAATCTTTAATGATCAGATCCAGGAATTGATCCACATCTTCAGGTTTATAACCGCGCATGGCTGTTTTAAAATCTTTTTCAAGAATATCTTTAGCCGTTAATTTTATCTTATCGGATAGCATAAGACTTCACCTCAATACTTTCGCCAATACAATCGACTTTTTATTATTTTTTCAAATCTGCTTGGGTTTGTCAACGAAACACCTTTTTGTATGCATACTGTTTAGTGAACGATATGTATTCCCATTAAATCTGTATCTAAATTTCATAATAATATGATTATGCTTAAGAAACAACTTTTAATCCAAATTATTTTCACTCCATCATTCTTCGGACCAGCTCGCTTCTTCCGCAGCCAGTTGCAGATCATCAAAGTTTATCTGAAAGATGGGGTATGGCTGTGTTTCGGCTTTTTTCATCGCCTCGAAATAAGGATATCGGGATGATCCTTCTTTTTCAGCTTCGAAAATGATGAGCATGGCATCGCTTTTATGGACCATATACCTATTTTTGATTTTCAGTTGTTGTGGCCCTTCATATGGTTTATTGAAAATGGACTCTACAAAATCGGCACGGGCCAATATGGATCGGTAATAGTCTTGATTCGTCTCGTTCCATGACTCTTCCTGTTTCAGGAAAGGAGTAAGCACCCCTAATTTGAGCTGAGGATATTCCTCCTGTAATTCAAACACCACTTCCGCACCCCAAAGTTCCGTACCCAACTGACCTGAGATGATCACCCATTCCAGCCCATCTTCCGCCAATGGAAGGAGACGCTGCTTCATCGCTTTCTTTATATATTTTACGGCTTCATGGTCATTTTTGAATATCCCGAATTCAAAAGCCTTATAGCCCGTCATATACAAAACCTTCATCGCTTGGCTAATCTCCTTTAACATGATTATGTAAGAAAACAAGGGCTTAATAAGCCCTTATTTTTTAATATCCGAAATGTCTAGGCGGACAGCATGGGTTTTGCGGCGGCCTTCCACAAATCAAGTGTTGATTATAGCACTCATTCACCACGGATTGAGTATGCGGGAAATAATGTTTAAACGTGTTCACATGTTTATTGACATTTGTAGTATGTGATGGATGAACGACAGGAATCACTGTGTTCGATACATTCGTATTGACAAATTGCTGTGTCGGAGAGACTTGCGCTGGGGCAACTTGAGATGGAGATGTTTGTGTTGGACCATATTGCGCTGGAGACACAGCCGATGGACCATATTGCGCTGGAGACACAGCCGATGGACTATAGGCTCCCATTACGTTAGAGTTTTTACCGGTTGACGCTCCCATTACGTTATTGGGGTGTTTACTGGTTGATGCGCCCATTACGTTATTGGGGTGTTTACCGGTTGATGCGCCCATTACTCCAGGTGCGTTCCCGTAAGCTCCCATTACATGGGGTTTATTTCCTCCACAATTACGAAAATACATTTATAATACGTCCCCTTTCATCATGATAAGTTTAGTCTTACCATTACAGACTATGAAAAAAAGGGGATACGTGTACTGATGAAATGACCTAATTATACAGAATAAGTATAAAACGATGTATGGCTGTCGATAAGTACACTATTATATTAATGCTATCCCATCAAATATACTGAGGGTAATTTTCTACAAAAAGGAATAGAGACTGTCTTTTAATGAAGTAAATATAACAATCGTTAAACAAAGGACAACAAAAAATAGAAATAAAGTCGTTTTATACATTTCTTCGCTCCGCTTTCACCTTGAATTTATGATGTAAAGGAATGAAATGAACGCTTCGGAATTTCACCCTCAACTCTTTCCATTTTACACATAATAGTTGAAGGCTACAATAATTGTATACATATTTTTTATTTTCAGCCTTTTGCACTAAAAGACCATTTCAATTCCCATATTTTATATAGTAATATCCATAGATTGCTCTTTCTTTTCGAGCCGATGGATCCTCTTTTCCAATTCCAACTTTTTTTTCCCTGGCAGGTTCCCTTCGCTCACCATCTCTTGAAGTGCGATTATTGAACATTTTAGAGCAAGACCGACGTCCTTAAATTGATGTTCATATAATTTTGCACATTCAATCTGTGCCTGTATCCTTATTTGCACATTTCCTTTTAAGGCGGCTTCCTTCCAAATTTCCAAAGCTTCATTGAATAGTTTTTGCTTCTTTTTCTGGAAGGCTAAGGCATGGCCAGCTATTATCCGATCTTCCTCATTTCCTGCTTCCAATATTTTTTGATATGTCTCAACTGACTCCTCTTTTTTCCCCAAATAAGCGAGCCATCGTGCAATTTCCATGGACTCTTCCGTATATCCATCGATTTGGAGGATTTTTCGGGACAAATGAATATACAATGTGATCAGTGATAAGATATCCAATTCATTATGCTTCATGATCCCAAACAGAATTTCCGGATTCTTCCGCTCAACAAAATCAAAATAAATCATCGGCGCCAAATATCCAGGAATATCATCCTCCCTATATACACCTAAAATATCTGTTTCGACTGCTGATAATTTCACTCGTTCCAATTTGTTTCTCCAAAGGCGTCTTGAAGCATGATATAAATCGAAATGTCCGAATTCCGGTAGTTTTGGTACATGCTCTTTTATCAAGGTATGTCTGGTTTTTAGTTGGGGCCAATCAAAGGATTTACCATTATATGTGACAAGCGTTTCATAATTGATGTTTTCCAGAAAGCTTTGATACAGCGGGATTTCACTTCCAGGCTGCGGAAGGATATGTTGCTTCACAACTACTTCTTCACCTTCTAAATAAGCATAGCCAAGTAAAAAAATGGTATTGCCGGCTCCGCCTCCAAGCCCAGTTGTTTCCGTATCGAAGAAAAACAGATCTTCACTTTTAACGCCCCTAGCGGATAGTGGATGCTCCAATGAAGTTTGATTCCACTCTTTTACAACCTTTTTCAGCTCGGAAAATGCATATAACCCGTGTTTGTGATTTATAGAGTAGCGGACTTCCCTAATGAAACAATAGTCACCATCGAAATGAAAGGAAACGGTATCGTTCTCCAGCCACTTTTCATAGTAAGGAATTTCTTCATTCACTGTCCGGTCATCGTCTTCTACGGGTGAAGGATGTTTCACGGCCTCTAGGTTCATATGCGTTTTCATACGGTTCAATTTATTTTTTAAAGACATAAAATTACACCTCTTTTCACTGCGATCTATTCATGTTTTTGCTTACAAAATTGACCCAATAATCGTTTGGCATCACTCTTGGCTGTTTTCGTTGCGGATTCCGTCCCGATACAGGAAGGACAGCCGCTTTCACAAGCGCAATTTTCGATCATTGATATTGTTTCAAGCAGAATGACTTCAGAGTTTTCATATACTTTATCACTTAACCCTATGCCTCCCGGATAACTATCATAGATAAAAATGGTCGGTTTTTCATTATGTGCTGCCTTAACCTGCGGATAAACATGAATATCATTCGGATCGCACATAACATGTAGCGGAATCATGTAATTAAGAGCATGGGAGGCACCTATCATTCCTTGTTCTATACGATTTTCGTCCCACTTAAATATATCGGGATCCATGGAAAGCATGGCTGAGCTCGTGTGCAGTTCCATCTCCGGGAGACTGATTGGTCCTGAACCAATATTCTCATGAGTTTCGAATTTGATTTTTTTGAAGATTGTAGGCATCGCCCGGATTGCGACATCACCAAAAGCAGCTGCTGTGGAAGCGAAAGTTCGCTGTTTATCGACTTCCAATACAGACAACTGAACAGCAAGGTTAGCATCCGTATAATAGTCCACATTGACTTCACGTACATAAGCTTTCTTTTCATCCCAATCAAGTTCTTCCACCTGAAATTGAATTCCCTGGTGCAAATAAATGGCTTCATCGTGGAGGAGGGTCATTGCACTGAACGTATCCATTTCCCCTATGACCCGATTAACCGGTGCATTCGTTTGGTCGATGATCACGACATTTTCCTGTGCCGCTGAACGCAGGCTGATATTGCTTGCTGGAAAAGCATCATTCATCCAATGCCATTTGTCCCCATTTAAGTGTAAGACCCTTTCTTCCGTAAGGAATTCAAGAACGTCCATAATCTCTGTTTTCCCAAAGGTATCGCCTTTTTTAAATGGAAGCTCATATGCTGCACATTTTACATGATCAACCAAGATTAAAAGATTATCCGGATTGATTCTTGCAGTTTCTGGATTCCTGGTAAAGAAATATTCGGGATGCTGTACGATATATTGATCAAGGGCACTAGAACTGCCGACCATGACGATCAAAGCTTCACCATGCCTTCTACCTGCTCGTCCCGCCTGTTGCCAGGCACTGGATATGGATCCAGGGTAACCAGTCATTATGCAAACCTGAAGCTGGCCGATATCGACGCCTAACTCAAGTGCATTTGTGGAAACCACTCCATAAATGGAACCATCCCTGAGCCCTTGTTCAATTTCTCTGCGCTGTGTTGGCAGATATCCACCGCGATAGCCCCTGATTGACTTTGGCCCCAATTGCTTTGACACATGTTCCTGTAAATATGTCAATAGAATTTCCACACGAACCCTGCTTCGCGCAAAAACGATCGTTTGAATTTTATTTTTCAAAAATTCATTTGCCAGTTTCCTGACCTCCAAAACCGCACTCCTTCGTATGTTCAGCGGTTTATTTACTATTGGGGGATTGTAAAACACAAAATGCTTTTTCCCACTTGGGGCTCCGTTATTATCGATTAGGACCATTTGTTTTTCCGTGAGCTCTTCTGCCAACTCTTTTGGGTTATTGATCGTAGCGGAAGTACAGATGAATACAGGGTCGCTTCCATAAAACTTGCAGATCCTTTTTAACCTTCTTATGACGTTGGCTGTATGACTTCCGAAAACGCCGCGGTAAATATGAAGTTCATCGATTACCACATACTTCAAGTTTTCAAACAAAGAGACCCATTTCGTATGATGGGGCAGGATTCCGGAATGGAGCATATCAGGATTGGTGATCACGATATGCCCTGCCTGGCGGATTTTTTGCCTGATATTTGAAGGTGTGTCCCCATCGTATGTATAACTATTTATCTCTGCATCCATTTCATGAATCATTTCATTCAATTCACTCTTTTGATCATAACTCAGCGCTTTTGTCGGAAAAATATAAAGCGCCCTAGTTTTTTCATCTTCCAATATTTTTTGAAGGACCGGCAAATTATAGCATAATGTTTTTCCAGAAGCTGTAGGTGTGACCGCTACAAGGCTATTGCCACTGACAGCAGTATCAAATGCAGTTGCCTGATGGGTATACAATCCATTTATCCCCCGCAATTCAAGAGCATGCTTGATTTTATCATTCATTGCATCGGGAAAAGGTACATGTTTTGCCTCTTTTGCTTCAATTACTTGCCAATGTACTATATTATCTTTAAAATCCTCATTTGTTTTTAAATCATTGATGACTTCTTGTAAATTTTTTCGCAGTTTCATATGACCACCTCATACTCCTATTCTACCGAATGAACGTTCTATGCAAAAGGGAAACTATTTCCTTTTCAAAAAAAAAAGCTGGAAACGTCATCATCTCGTTTCCAGCTCGGTCTTTTTTCATTTAATTCTTCTCGACAAAGCGAATGATTTCTTCGATTAGTCTGCTTGGAGCTTCCAACATTCCCATATGGCCGCTGCCCTTAAGTATAACTTCATTGATATGGCTCCCTTTCACAGAAAAGGTTTTATCAATGGGAATCACCTTATCCTGTTCACCTGCAACCAATAGGACAGGCAACTTCGTATCTTTGAGTACATGATTTCTGTCTATTCTGTTCCTCATGGCATGTAAAGTCCCTATTGCACCAATTTCACTTGTTTTATATCCGATTTCCTTTATATGGTCAATATTGGGATCATCGGAATTAGCGAAAAGCTTTGGTATAAGTCCGTCAATGAAAGCGGGGATTCCCTCACTTTCGATTTTCTCGACAGATTTTAAGCGCCCCGCCTTTCCAGTCTCATCGTCCGGGAAAGCGGTGGAATGTACCAATGAAAAACCAGACAATTTCCCAGGAAACCTTTCTGCGAATGCCAAGGTGATATATCCCCCAAGCGAATGACCAAACATATATACCTGTCCGATTTCCAGTTCTTCCATAAATGACGCAATATCATCAGCCATATCTTCAATCGAGAAAGAACCCTCTATTTCCTCACTTGCACCATGCCCCCGTAAATCAACGGCAATAATCCGGTATTCCCCCTTTAATTCAGCAATGATGTCACTCCAATATTCATGGCTTCCGCAAAATCCATGGATAAACAACAATGTTTCATTACCTTTCCCGGTATCTATGTAGGAAAGCTTGCTATTTGTCATATTAATCCCTCATTTCCTTTACTAATCATTCAGTAACGTTATTCCCTATAGACCTGTATCTGAAACCCAACAGTGCATTCACATTTCTTCATTCCTCACATAGCCTATAGGCAAAGGAATTTTTTAGAAAGGAGCACCGTGATGACCTCTTCTGAAAAAAATAATAATCGGAATCGAATAGAACCCTTTACCCATTTCATAAACAAAATGGATCGGCTGTTTTCCGAGAGGCCGCCTAAAGGCATGTTGCAATCTCTTGACGATTTCTTCGGTTCGGCGAAAGAACGCAGCTTTCCGGTTGATGTTCAAGAAACGCATTCAGAATATACCCTTACTGCCACCTTGCCCGGAATTGCACGCAGCCAAATATCAATTGATGTACTGTCCCATGCCGTAACCATATCTGCAAAGCATGTAGATAGAAAGCATAGAAATCAAGGATTGTTCCAAAAGGAAGTTTCAGCCGGTACTTTATCAAGAACCATTTCCTTTCCAAAGCCGATTGATGAAGCAAAAGTGACCGCGCGACATCGTGATGGCATCCTCACGCTTAACCTACCCAAAATCAGAGGGAATCGGATTGAAATTCATTAGGCATGAATAAAAGCAGACTTAAAAAAGTGGCTGGTCACTTATAAGTCTGCTTTTCCTTTATTCTCCATCTAAACTTTGAAGAAGCCCCCTACTCCTTTGACCATTGAAGATACTTGAGAAACAGTATTCATCATTTGTCCGGCTGTATTCATCATCTTCGTTATATCCATGGAGCCATCTTGTGTTTTGAATTGATTCATGACCGATTTGAAACCCGATGGCTGGGGTTTTTGCATGAACTGCTGCTTAGGATATGGATTATGGGCCTGCTGCGGACTTTGCGGAGGTCTTTTAGCTGGCTGTAACGGATTGGCGAACGGACTAAAAGCTTGTGGCTGCTGATTGGACTGGATCGGGTGCATTTGTGCCATTGGCTGCATTACACTGTTGCCCGGATAAGCCCCCACAGGCATCGCCTGCTGCTGGATTTGTTGGAATGGATGATAGGCCGCATGCTGATAAGGATCATGATATGGCGTCATATAGCCTCCTGTATCCTGGAGATGATATGGATACATAAATGATTGTTCAAGATTATGATTATTTGGCGGAGGATACGGCATTGGCTGTTGGTATCCTCCCCAATATTCCGGCATTGGTTGAGGAAACTGTCCTTGATTTGGGGAGATTTGGTTAAAACCGGATCTCATCATGTCAATGAGCCCTCCTCTTTTTTCATTACATGGTTCTGATAATATATGAAAAAAGAGGTAATAAAGTGTAGGTGTTTTTATGATAAAATCCGATCGATTTCCGTTTTCACATTATTAAGGATGAATTCGACCGATTGGACGTGGCTTTTAAATCGCTTATAACTTGTTTTAGGAAAAAATGCCTGAACGGCCACATCAGAAAGGTTATGGGCGGTTTGTTCGATTTGCTCGGGGAAAAGATGCCTGAATTCGGTTTCTTTCATCCACTCCTTCATTCCGGTTTCCCATTCGATGCATGCGGTCCTGACAAGGTCTGCAAACGGCTTGACTTCCGAAAAGAAATCCTTTTCCTTACCTTCCTTGCGTACACCCTCATAAATCTCATCCGCTTTGTCCGTATATTGTATTAATTGTTCTGTCAATAGCTGCATTTTTTCTTTTTGCACATTAAATTCCTCCGTACAATTGTTTCCCTTAGTATAATCCAGTTCTTTATAAAATGATATTCCTCCGGCTTATACGGGCAATTCCGTGAAAACCTTGTGCTTTATCATTCTTTTTTCCGGGACAATGGAAAAGGAGTGGTTTGGACCTTCAGCATTTACCCAATAATCCTCGGCTTTCTCAATGGCCTCCTGGGCATCATTAACTAATGTATATTGCTCCGCCCATAGTTTGCACCGCACTGTATTTACAGTTTCCCCATATGAAATTTCCAAACGATCCAGGCTGGTACTGATCTCAGCTATCATCCTTAATATCTCTTCTGTTGCGACACTTTTATTGACCATGCTGATCCCTCCCATTCTTTACCTGTACTATTCTTTTTTTTATCTGAAAGCCCTTCATGACTGACAAAACTAGAAGGGAATCGGCAAAGAAAGTGCAATTCACTTAATTTATTATGCACTTCGACAACAATGGCAGAATGAAGAATGAAGTTTTAAACAAGAATACAGACAGGAGGTGATTTTATGCAGTCGAATGAAAGCAGACAGCAAAAAAACGAAAAACGACAAAAGCCGCCCACTAAAAAGGCAGGAACGGGAAACCCGAAACTTAGTGGAGAAAACCGCCCCTCTACGTAAGACATAAATACTGAACGATAAACAGGGAAGGCTTGATCGACGCCTTCCCTGTTTCCTTTTATAAAATCAAATTTTTGATTATTGCTGCCGTGTGCAGCTGCTTTTGTTTATGATCATACCAATCGGTCAAATGAGGGTCTTCTTCCCATTTGGGTTCAATGAACCATTTTTTTTTAACCCTTTTTTTCATATCCCATTGCTCTGTCTCCCCTTCTCGATGATGAATCACTGGATATACTCCCCTCAGCATCGGGGTTTCATGGTACCTAGGCTTTTTTCGATATTGTTCATAATCATATCTGGCACCCGTTGGTTCAGTCCTGCAGGAAAATTCATAAAATAGCGGAAACAAATCTTCAGAAAATAAAAGGCCAGCCAACCTTTTCCCCAATTCAATCCTTTTATCTATATTTCTAAATTGCGAAACCGACGAGCCATACAGTTCTCCATTGCAAGTAGGAAATAAAACGGTGCTAAAATGCATCCAGTCCTGCAGGAAAAATAATAGAGAATGAAAAACGAAAGATTGCTTTTTAATAACCGGTTCTTCAATGATGTTTTGTTCATTTATGATAAGAGCAGTGACTAATTTTTCACGATCTCCATGTTTCCAAAAGGAATACCATTCGTTCTTCATGAATTTGGTAATAAAAAAATAATGACATAAGTGAAACAAAGGACGTCCATACTTCGTCGAATAATGATAGAGAAGTAATTGCGGATACGCATCTTGGAATATTCTCCAGTTGGCTTCTTCATACGTTAGGAATAAGTGATGCCTATATTTAAAGCCAAGCAAATGGGAAAACCAAATTCCTTCAAGATCACACATATTCCAGCCTGCATTCCTAGAAACCATCCCAGCTAAAAAAGACCATTGTATTTCTGGATGCATTCTGAAAAATTGTTCATATGCTTTTGTTCTTGATATATTATCCCTGTTCCCTTTAGCGGTTTGGGCTTTTATGGAATGGAGCAATTGCTTTTCCGTCTTTAACATTCGCATCTATGAGTCCAGCCTTTCTATAGCGATGAATTGTGACATATAGTTGTACATAAATCCTATCGTTCTAAGAAACAATTCTTTTTATTCACATTTTGGATTCTTTTTTTGCTAATATAGATAAGTGAAAAAAAGGAGGGGTAAAAGTGGCATTTCATTATCCCAACGGACGAAAGTTTGTACCGCAGGCTATGAAAGAAAAGAAAAGCCCACTAAAAAAAATCAGTTACAGCAACCGGGGAAAAACATTGGAAGACGATTTGAACGAAACCAATCAGTATTATTTAGCACACGGCATTGCCGTCATCCATAAAAAACCGACACCCATTCAAATTGTCGATGTCCACTATCCGAAAAGAAGTGCTGCAGTCATTAAAGAAGCTTATTTCAAACAAGCATCGACCACCGATTACAATGGTGTTTATAAAGGAAAGTACATTGATTTTGAGGCAAAGGAAACGAAAAACAGCAGTTCGTTCCCTTTGAAGAATTTTCATGACCATCAAATTGAACATATGAAACATATCGTTCAGCATGACGGAATTGCGTTTGTCATCATCCGTTTTTCCGCAATGGAAGATATATATCTAATGAGTTCGGAACAACTGAGTTTTTATTGGAAGAGAATGAAAGAAGGCGGACGCAAATCTATAACTCTTCAAGAGGTTGAAAGCAGTTCACGAAAGATTACTCTTGGCTTTCAACCGAGAATTGACTATATTAAAGTAGTAGATTCGCTCATCGCAGAAAATTTTTAGTTTTTTTAGAAAGGCAGGTTAGCTGTAATGGCTGAAAAATATAATACTAGAGAAGAACGCCGAAAGCAGGGGCAGACTCAAAAAAAGGGACAGAATAAAGGTCCTAAAAAGCCAACCAATATGCTTAAGCGAATTTTCCTTATACTTGTTACAATCGGAATAATAGGCCTTGTTGCCGGAGGAGCTGCAATGGCTTACTTTATAAGCGACGCTCCAAAACTTGACGAAAAGCTTTTGAAAGATCCGGTCACATCCAAGATTCTCGATGAAAATGGTAAATTGCTAGCTGAAATCGGAAAGGAAAACCGGGATTATGTAAATTATGAAGACATACCCGATCTTGTCGAAGAAGCTTTCCTGGCAACGGAAGATTCACGCTTTTATGAACACCACGGGGTCGATTTATTACGTCTGGGCAGTGCCGTCATAGCAAACTTCAAAAACGGATTCGGCTCAGAGGGTGCAAGTACATTGACCCAGCAGGTTATCAAGCGTTCTTATTTAACACCTGATAAGACCATTAAAAGGAAAGTCCAGGAAATGTGGCTATCCATTCAGCTTGAAAGAAAATATACCAAAGAAGAAATTTTCGAAATGTATGTGAATAAGATTTTCTTTGCAAACCGCGCCAACGGGATTTTAACTGCATCGGAAACTTATTATGGAAAAGATCTTAGCGAATTGAAATTGAACGAAGTGGCCATGCTTGTAGGATTACCGCAAAGCCCAAGCAGGTATGACCCGTATAAATACCCTGAACGTGCGAAAGAACGCCGTGATATTGTCCTGCACTTAATGAATAAACATGGATATATCACCGAAACGGAAATGAAAAATGCACAAAGCATCGATATAACACAAGGGCTTCAAGAAATCGATAAGAGCCAAATCGATACGACCGCATACGATGCATTCATCGATTTGGTAATTGAGGAAGTCGGGGATATGGGTGACTATAACGTCTTTACAGATGGTTTGGAAATCCAAACGACCATTGATAAAGATGCCCAAGAATATGTCTATAACATGTTGAACAGTGATGAAATCATCAATTATCCAAGTAAAGATCTCCAAGCAGGAGTCACATTACTCGATACAGAAACTGGTGAAATTAAAGCAGTGGGCGGCGGCAGGAACACGACGGTTAAACGCGGCTGGAATTATGCAACGGATGCCAAGCGGTCACCTGGTTCGACCATTAAGCCGATTCTGGATTATGGTCCTGCCGTTGAATATTTAAATTGGTCCACCTACCATCAAATCAAGGATGAGGAATATACTTACAGCAATGGAACACCGCTTAAAAATGCTTCCGGACGACATTATGGTACTGTAACCACTCGTGAAGCACTGGCACGGTCATTAAATATTCCTGCCTTAAAAACGCTTCAAGCAGTCGGATTGGACCGGGCACGTGATTTTGCCACTGACCTCGGCATTCCTTTTGACAAGGAAATTACCGAATCGGCAGCATTGGGCGGCGGTAAGGATGTTTCTACACTTGAACTTGCCGGTGCATACAGTTCATTCGGAAACAACGGTATCTATAATGAACCGCATAGTGTGAAAAAGATTGTTTTACGTGATAAAACAACCATCAAAAACAAGACGGAATCAAAGCCGGTCATGAAAGATTCAACAGCTTTCATCGTGACGGACATGTTGAAAAGCGTCATGAAAGAAGCTTATGGAACAGGAAGATTAGCCAATATACCTAGTCTCCCGGTAGCCGGTAAAACAGGTTCAACCAATTTCACGCCTGAACAGCGTGCAGCGAACAACATCCCATCTTCCGGTGTAAAAGATAGCTGGATGGCGGGTTATACAACCAATTATACAGTCGCGGTTTGGGCTGGTTATGATAATGCATCTGGTGAGCAAATGGAATATCTGGGTGAATCATCTCAAAGGATCCCTAAATTCATCTTTAAGAATTTAATGGAACATATGGCTCAATCAAAAGAAACGAAAGACTTTGATCAACCTGACAGTGTTGTGAAGGTTGGAGTCATCAAAGGTTCGAATCCAGCTGTTAAAGCTAATGAATATACACCAAGCAGTAAAATCACATATGAATATTATGTTAAAGGTCACGAGCCAACACAAGTGACGACAGAATATGAAAAAATCGACTCACCTGGCATTAACGCTTCTTACAATCAGGAAAGCAATGAAATCAATCTATCATGGTCATATCCTAAAGGTAATGGGAATACCCAATTCGAGGTTAAGATGTCCGTGGACGGCGGAGCACAGAGCGTATTAAAAAAATCGAAGGATACTAGTTTAACGATCCCTAATCCAACCCCTGGAAGTAAATATACTTTCTCAGTGGTAGCTCTAGTTGATAACCAACAAAGTGATCCTGCGAGTACATCTGTCAAAATACCTGCTGAAGCGGAAGTCCCTGAGGTTACTGAGGACGAGAAGATTGAAGATCCGGCCGAAGGTGAAAATCCGGAACAAGAAACTCCTGCTGAAGGCGAAGAGGATAAACAAGACGAAGACAAAAATAACAATGGCGACAATGGTGAAAACGGCAATAACGCCGATAACGGAAATAATGGAAATGGCAACAATGATAATAATGGTAATGGAAATGGCAACAACACTGATGACGGAAATGGCAATAAGGGTGATGAGGATGTCGAAGGCGGGGATAATGTCCCTGACCCTGGAACGGTAGAAGAGGAAAAACCAGGCGAGACCCCTGAACCTGACCCTAACCCTAACCCGGACCCAGATCCAAACAAAGAGACGGAATAAATATTATAATGATTGACTAAAAAACGTCTAAGCTTTTAGCTTAGACGTTTTTTTGGCTGTTCTTATTTTTGATCATGAACTTCACATATTGTTTTTCAAATTCTCGGAACAACTCACTAAGCTGTCTATAAGAATGAAAAAAAGCGGGTCTAGCAAGGATGAATGAAAGCCTTTCATCCATATTTACCGGAATATTGTTAAAGAATTCTATTTGGACCCGGAAATCATTCAATACCACTGGCTTCCCATGCAACCAGTAGACTGCGGTTAAAAACAAACCGATTCCCTTCTTCATGAGTCCCAAAGTCTGTCCCACTTTACGCTCAGAAAATAGCAAACTGCATTCTGAATCAATTCCCTTCCATATTTCCAGAAGTTCCTTTACATGCATTGCCCCCTTAGTCCAAGGAGTATACGCCTCTACATTATTATAATAAAGTAACTCATACGGGAAAGCCTCGAATGGGATCGTTTCACTCCAACCTGCATATCGCTCTTTTTGCAAGAAGGTTTCCTTTTCAGGAAAAAACAAAGAATGGTCCAATTCTTTAGGAACTTTTAATGATATGGACTGCGTCAATTGGCTTCTTTCCTTTTCATTCTTTTTTTACCTTCACGGCATAATTCGAGAAGCGGGCAGGTTTCACATCTTGGTGACTGGGCCTTGCAATGATAGCGTCCAAAGAATATCAGGCGGTGATGCGTAACGGACCATTCATCCTTTGGTATCTTAGCCATCAACGTTTTCTCAACATCGAGGACACTATCCTTCCAACGGCATAATCCCAGACGCTTGGAAACACGCTCTACATGGGTATCCACAGCAATCGCTGGCACATCAAAAGCAACCGAAACGACTACATTCGCCGTCTTTCTGCCAACGCCAGGCAATTTAACTAGCTCATCACGATCTCTGGGGACTTCCTTACCGTATTCTTCGATTAGCATGTGCGACAACTTTTGTATGTTCTTCGCCTTGTTACGAAACAAACCGATTGAGCGAATGTCATTTTCCAACTCTTCTATCGGAACGCTTATGTAATCCTCAGGCGTTTTATATTTCTGAAATAAATCCTTCGTGACTTTATTGACTAATACATCCGTACACTGAGCTGACAGGGCAACAGCAACCACCAATTCAAATGGATTGGAGTGATTCAGCTCACAATGGGCATCCGGAAACATTTCACCCATCGTATCCAGACAATATCGAATTTGAGCTTTATTCAACATATTGGTTCTCCTTCAATTTACATTACTGCTCGAGCCAGTTATAGAAAGGCACATCTTTCAACGGTTGTGCAGTCTCCGTCTTTCGGTCCCTCTTTTGGTGAACTCTAAATTTTTGTCCTTGCTCCCTTGCCTGTTCCAAGGTTTTAATTCCATTCTTTTTCCACTCGAATAAAATTCGGTCAATGTATCGGAAATTCAATTTTCCGGAAATGACAGACTCCCTCAGAGCTGACTTAATGATCTCAGGTTGATGGTCGTCTTCCATCCACATTGCCAATGTCTCACATTCAAATGGAGATAAAGGGCGGCCGAACTCCTGTTCAAATATCGTATAAAGGCTCTCCCCCGCTTTTTGGATTTCAGCAGACTCTGACTGTTTCAAAGTTTTCAAGAAACAGTCCATCATTTTTTCATAAAGTGGGGACAACGAATATTTTTCCTGTCCGATTTCTTGGCTCTCCTCAACCACCATTTCAACAAATCCCCTTTGGACCAAACGCTGGATCAAGAATAGACATTCCGTTTCCTGCAATGTCATTCGGTCAGAAAGTTGGGATGGTGCAGGGAAATGGTTACCTCTATCGATGAAGCTTTGCAATTGTAATAAGAGGACCATTTCTTGTTCATTCAGTCCCATTGCACTATAGTTAGTCAACAAAAAGGATGGAATCGTTATCGTTCCTTCCTTAAACCACGCATATAAATGTTCTTTATTCATGTTTTTGGACACCTCTGGTTAAGTATAACATGAATAAGGCTCTCCGAATAAGTTTATAATTTTAACAAAAAACGGTTATCTGCCAAATATGGCAAGATAACCGCTTATCACGGAATCAAGGATATAATCGATTTAATAGACGTGGGAACGGGATGGTTTCACGGACATGCTCGACTCCACTGATCCATGCAACGGTGCGTTCTAATCCCAAACCGAAGCCTGAATGCGGTACAGAGCCGTATTTTCTTAATTCCATATACCATTTGTAAGCATCTTCGCTCAAGCCATGCTCATTGATTCTCTGTTCAAGCAATTCCTGATCATGAATCCTCTCTGAACCGCCAATTATTTCTCCATAACCTTCCGGAGCGATCAAATCGGCACAAAGAACCACTTCTTCCCTGTCAGGATCTGGCTGCATATAAAAAGGCTTGATTTTGGTTGGGTAATGAGTTATGAAAACAGGCTTATCATAACTTTCCGCTATCGCAGTTTCATGCGGGGCTCCAAAATCATCACCCCATTGGATATCATCAAATCCTTGTTCATGAAGGAACTTAATGGCTTCATCATATGTAATTCGCGGGAAAGGAGCTTGAATTTGTTCAAGCTTCGCTGTATCACGGCCCAGTGTATTTAACTCAAGCTGACAGTTTTTCAATACGGATTGGATGATGGAAGAAACGAATTGCTCCTGGACCTCCAGGTTTTCTTTAAATTCGATAAAAGCCATTTCCGGTTCAATCATCCAGAACTCGATTAAATGTCGTCTTGTTTTGGATTTTTCTGCCCTGAAGGTGGGACCAAAGGAAAATACCTTCCCAAGTGCCATGGCAGCCGCTTCCATATAGAGCTGACCACTTTGTGAAAGGTATGCATCCTCATCAAAGTATTTAGTCGCGAACAACTCACTCGTTCCTTCTGGTGCGCTTCCAGTTAAAATTGGGGGATCCACTTTAACGAAACCTTCTTCATTAAAGAATTCATATGTAGCACGGATTATTTCATTCCGGATTTTCATGACTGCATGCTGCCGTTTGGAACGCAGCCACAAATGGCGGTTATCCATTAAGAATTCGGGACCATGAGCTTTAGGTGTAATGGGATAATCCAATGATTCATGAATGATTTCAATATCTTTCACCTGTAACTCAAAACCGAACGGCGATCGTTCACCCTTTTGAATGACACCTGTTACATACAAGGATGACTCTTGCGAAATCGATTTCGCACGAGCAAAAATTTCTTCACCCACTTCAGCTTTCACGACCACACCTTGAATGAAACCAGAGCCATCACGGATTTGAAGGAAAGCAATTTTCCCACTGGAACGTTTGCTGGCAAGCCAGCCTCCAATGGTAACTTCTTGATCGACGAATTTGCTAGCATCTTTTATTGTAATTTTCACGGAATTTACCTCCAAAAATAGCTTAACTTACTAATGAATTTACTCTACTTATTATACCCATAGCCCTGCTTACAAGCAAATAAATCAATTGAAGCGGAAGTTCCCTGCCTTTTATATCACTCTTATTATGTTTTTGTCGCGTATTCGCAAGAATTGCATGGTAGATTACTTTTCACTAATGCCCATGCTCTTATTACAGTAAAATCATCTCGGTATATGTATCGATTGACATTTCTATTTTTAAACAAAGGATTGAATCCAATCAACCAATGGTAATCATTTTCGCACAACAAGTGATGAATTGGAACGGGCTCACGATATTTTTCAAGAAGTTTTCGCATTATCTTCAAATCCCTTATAAAAATCGCTATACGGTCCCAATGATCCTGTAAAAGCAGCTTTGTAATCAAGGGGTACGGCCCATGAAACCATAGCTCAATTTTGACCATTGTGCGATCGCATCCCTTGCTTCAAGCAGCTCTGTTGCGTTCTTTGAAGCCTTGAAGAACTTATGGGTAGTATGACCTTCATCTGTCTTGACCGTTAAAACCCGTGCAGTAACCGGATCATGGAGAGCATCATATAGTTGGGCAATTGACCTGGCAGAATTGCGATATGATTGGTGTGTCGTCACATCATCTACTTTATCTCCGTTCAAGAATACCGTTCTTCCATCTCGTAAACTCTCTAAATACTCTTTACCATTCATCATCGGAACATCAGCCATTCATAATCTTTCAATTTGAATTCCTAGCTTCATACTAACTAAATGTTCAAGGCATTAATCTGTTGAAACCCATCTTTTTTCTAACATTTTTTGTCTAATTATACTGAATAATCTAAATATGTTGAACTTAAACAAAAAATCATATACGATATCATATATGATTAATAATAAAAACAAGGGGTGAGTGTCCATGGCAAAAGCAAGGGTGAAACTACAAAAGTCAGATTATTCAGAAGAAATGGAAATACTGTCGAACGGCTATATATTAATGAACGGTGATAAATATGAGGTATCACAAATCAAGTTGGATAACCCTATTTCAGGAACAGTATATGGAACATTATTAAACTATAAAGGATCATTGGAAGCATTGAAGGAAAAGGTCGACCATCCTCCTTATAATGAACCTCCTAAAGGGCCGATCCTTTATATTAAACCTAGAAACACGTTTTCGTCTTTTTCAAATCCAGTTCCCCTTCCAAACGGCATACCTGAATTGGAAATCGGGGCCGCACTTGGAGTAGTAATCAGTAAAACGGCCACAAAAGTCAAGAAAGAACATGCATTGGATTATATAGAAGGTTTTACGATCGCCAATGATATTAGCATTCCGCATGAGAGCGTTTTCCGTCCTGCTATCCGCCATAAAGCCCGTGATGGATTTTGCCCGATCGGTCCATGGGTCGTATCCAAGGAATCCATCTCCAACCCCGATTCTTTAGGAATTCGTGTATATATAAATGGAGAGTTAAGACAGGAAAATTCAACTTCAAATCTAATTCGCTCCATATCCCGCCTTATTGAGGATGTAACTGACTTCATGACTTTGAGTACGGGTGACGTCCTCCTAGTAGGTGTTCCAGAGAAAGCACCGCTGGCAAAAGCCAATGAGCATGTCAGAATAGAAATAGACGAAATCGGATATTTGGAAAATACTATCATTCCCGAGGAAAAACTATCACTGGAGGGGATTTTATGAAGAGAGCACGTGTAGCCTATGCAGGTGCCGTACATCCAGCAAGTGAATATTATGGCCAGCTCCAATTGGCGGATGGCAGGATTGTCAATGAGCAGGATGTTGTCTGGCTTCCCCCGGTGGAACCACGAACTGTCTTCGCGCTTGGCTTGAATTATGCAGACCATGCGAAGGAGCTTGCTTTTAAAGCACCGGAAGAACCCCTTGCGTTCTTAAAAGGTCCCAATACCTTTATCGGTCACCGGGGACAGACAAGACGGCCTGCTGATGCAGCTTATATGCATTATGAATGTGAACTTGCAGTCGTCATAGGTAAAAAGGCGAAGAACATAAAAAAGGAAGAAGCCTTTAAGTATGTAAGTGGATATACGATTGCAAATGATTATGCAATACGGGATTATCTGGAGAATTACTACCGACCTAACCTAAAGGTCAAAAATCGCGATACCTGCACCCCCATTGGGCCATGGCTTGTCGATGCCGAGGATATTCCAGATCCTTCGAATCTTGCCATCAAAACTTACGTCAACGGAAAATTGACTCAGCAAGGCAACACGAAAGACATGATTTTCGGTATTGCTGAGTTAATTGAATATTTTAGCAGCTTCATGACATTGAGCCCAGGGGATATCATATTGACAGGCACACCTGAAGGATTGGCGGATACTGCTGTAGGCGATGAAATCATCACTGAAATTGAAGGGATCGGGAAACTCGTTAACACAATAGTCGGTGACGATATATTTACTGAAGGCGGGGATCGGCCGCATCTAAAAATCCACAATTAACGGAAGGGACTAATCACATGCCTCATATCATTATTGAATATACGGATAATATCAAAGATGAAATCCAGATTGACGGCTTATTAAGGAAGGTGAATGATGTACTGATATCCTATCCTTCCATCTTTCCAATTGGCGGCATTCGATCCCGGGCCATTGAATTGAAGCATTATCGTGTTGCCGATGGTACAGAGGATGATGCCTTTGTTCATGCCATACTAAAAATTGGCGCTGGACGCAAAGACAGTGATAAAACCAAAGTATGTGACCAACTTTTCGAAACGATGGAATCCCATTTGGAACCCCTCTTTTCAAAAAGATATCTTGCCCTTTCCATGGAACTTATTGAATTCAGTGATTTTGGCACATATAAAAAGAATAATATCCATGATCGATATAATTAATGAACAAGATTTCATATTTAAAGGCCTTCCTCATCATCGGGAAGGCCTTTAAATTAAAATGTTTTGCCAATGCTACCGGGCTCAGTTGATTTCTGCAAGGTTTTCAGTACGGTTCAAGAACTCCTTGACACGGTCCACATATTCCTGTTTATCATAGCCGTTATATAAAGCGCTCGCCATACGGACCGGATCCCCAAAAAAGAATCTTTCGTATAGCGTTTGCCTGGATCCAAATGAACTCATGCATACATCCCATGCGAGACGATACAATTTAACCCTGTCATAGGCTCCGCCATTCGCGGCTTGAAGATAATTATCCAAATCCGGTCGAAGCTCCGAATTGAAATCGGCTTCATTTGGTATCGCCATTAAGCCACTAGCTCCAAGAAGCTGCATTATTTCACTGAATCTAGGGTAAATCTTCGGATAATAATTACGGGCTATATTTAACGGTGTAAAATCGGGTGTCATCATTCCCCACTTATCCACTTTCGCGTTTGCCTCCGAAGCTGTAATGAAAGCCTTTACCGTTTCAAGCGCTATGATGACTTCCGAAATTTTTTCCTGAACATGCTGGTATTGCCCGATATTGATGGTTTCCGCCATTAGTTGCAAAATCCCCAGAATGAACTCGGTTTTGGCGATATTCTTCGCTACCACCTGATGGGTCATATGAACAACTGCATTGCTTTCATTATAAGCCTGGTTGCAAATGCCGACATCCCCATATGCAAATACCCGATTCCAAGGAACGACTACATCATCAAATACGATAATCGTATCCATTTCCTCAAATCTTGAACCAAGAGGATGGTCAAAATGTGATTTGCCATAGTCGAATGATTCACGACAGATGAATTTCAACCCTGGTGTATTATTGGGTATGGAGAATGCGAATGCATAAGGGTTTTCTTCTTCCGATTGTTTAAGCAATGTTGAAGGGAAAACCATGATTTCATCCGTTATTCCTCCTTGTGTAGCTAATAATCTGGCTCCCTTTATAATAAGCCCTTCTGAATTCTTGCCAGCAATCCTTGCAGCGATGTAAGGGTCCGGAAGCTTTGCGGCACTAACTCCCCTATTAACCTGGGGTTGAATCAGGGTATGTGTCAACGACAAATCCTTTTCCCTGCAGAGCTCATAATAATCTTTCATATTTTTAGCAAATGCCGAATCCTGAGTGCCGAACATATCAGCTGCAGTACCGTACGCCATCATCCCACTGTTGATATAGTCAGGGGAACGTCCCATCATTCCATTATTATGCCTTGCCCATTCTTGAATCATTTTCCTCCTTATTTCAAGATCTTCCTTAGTCCGCGGCTGCATGAATGAGGTCCCTACTCTTTCGTTTGAAGTTGGTGATATATAAGTCATGATGTCAGTTTTCGCGGAATCATGCTGCAAATCATATAATTCGGCCTGTGATTTCATGACCCCTTTAAAAGCTGGGTGTTGACTGATCTTATCTTTTACTTGTTCTCCGTTGATCCATACATTCGCCTTTGCTTTGTCTACCCTATCGATATATTCTTTACCTGTTTTAGCTGGCATGCTTACATCCCCCTTTAGCACCAATATAAATGAAGCGCTTACAAATAAATAAATTCCGAAAATTGAATTAATTCCTATAACAAAATATACCATATGTTATGATATATATATAATACTTAAAAAATTCAATATGTATATGTAAATCATATGTATGAGGTGTATATAATGGACATCCGGCAGTTAAAGTATTTTGTGACGATCGTTCAGGAAGAACAAATAACCAAAGCCGCAAAAAAATTACATATGGCTCAACCCCCTCTTAGCCAGCAACTTAAATTAATGGAAATGGAAATCGGTGAAAAACTTTTCGATCGGAATGGAAAGAAACTTGAACTCACTGAAACTGGCAAGGTCCTATATAAAAAAGCCGAAGCTCTATTAAACCAGTTTGAAGAATCACTACTGGAAGTGAAGGAAGTCAGTAAAGGGGTACAGGGCACTCTTTCCATAGGGTCAGTAAAAACTTGCTTTTCCTACATTCCGCAAAGGATGAGGGCCTTTAGAGTAAAATACCCTGACATACGCTTTAAGTTAATGGAAGGTGATACGTTCCGTTTGACAGAAGGCTTAATAAACAGGGAAATCGAGTTGGCCATTGTACGGCTTCCTATTAACGGTAAGCAATTCTCATCGATTAACCTTCCGCCGGAAGATTTTGTGTTTGTCACCCCACAAGGTTGGGATATCCCAGACTCCATCGAATTTAAGCAAATTAAGGATTATCCCCTCTTATTGCTGCATAGGGTAAGCGGACAGGGTACTTATGAACTTATAGTGGATGAGTGCTTCAGACATGGATTTGAACCTACGATTGTATGTGAATGTCCTGATGCTGCAATGATTTTATCTTTGGTGAAGGAAGGAATAGGCGCTACCATCATGCCACGAACCACATCCAAATCGTTTTCAACCCAGGGTATTAAAATAGTCGAATTGATAGATTGTGAAGTACAATCGGAAGCCGCCCTTATTTGGCTCGAAGAACGCTATCTTTCCAAAGGCGCCGTCAAATTTCTAGAAACATTTTCTGAATGAATGGCCAGTTATCCTTGAATATTAGTGCATCTGTACCTCTTTCAAATAATCTTTAGTATTTATTTGAATTTCTTTATCCAATGATCCAATGAAAAGAAAAAAGCAACCTATCATTAGATGGCTGCTTTTTCAAATCCATTCGTAAGTGCGATGACCTGCGCTTTATTTTAGGCATTCAATGTCGCAAAACACCCTTAACATCATGACCGGTATTGGACTTTACGAGAATTTCGTTATAATCGTCTTTTATAACCGTTTTCACCCCTGTCCTGCGGTTACCGAACAGAGCACCTAAATAGCATGCGAGGAACCCAAGCGGAATGGAAACGATTCCTGGTGAATTTAAAGGGAAAATCGGGTCACCTGTCATAATGGTGGCTCCGGGGGCCGGGTTCCAGACATTTGGACTTAGAGCCACGAGCAAAAGCGTACCAATAAGACCAGTCATCATACCGACTATCGCTCCGGTTTTATTGAATTTTTTCCAATAGATCGTAAAAAGGATCACCGGCAAATTCGAACTAGCCGCCAGTGTAAAAGCAATCGATGCCAGAAACGCTACATTGAATTCTTGCAGACCTAATGATAAAACGATCGCAAGGGCAGTCACACCGACGGAAGCCCATCTAGCCATCGTCATTTGCTGTTTTTCCGTCGCTTTTCCATCTTTTAATATTTCATTATAAAAATCATGTGAAAATGCCGTAGCACCTGTTAAAACGATTCCTGCAACAACTGCGAGTATCGTTGCAAAGGAAACGGCCGCAATAAATGCGAATAAGATGTCCCCGCCCACAAGTTGGGCCAATAAAGGTGCAGCCATGTTACCCGCTGGATTAGCGGCCATGATATTCGATGTTCCAACCAACTTCGCAGCACCGAATCCGAGAAAAATGACCATGATATGAAAAGCACCCATAATCCACATCACCCAAACAACCGACTTTCTTGCCACTCGTGCATTCGGGACAGTCAAAAAACGTATTAAAATGTGAGGTAGACCTGCCGTTCCCAGAATTAGGCCAAGTGATAAGGAAGCTGCATCCCACCCACTGGCATATTTAATACCTGCTTTCAGGTAATCTGCACCCATGGGTGTCGCCGTTTTCATATCAGTGAAAATTCCGATGAAACTAAAATTCAGCTTCCACATGACAATCATGAATAATATGAACACTCCCCCTATCAGCAGGATGGCTTTAATGATTTGCACCCAGCTCGTCGCCGTCATGCCCCCAAATAGAACAAATACCAACATGACAATACCTACGATGATGACAGAAATATTATACGGGATGTCTAAAAGCAATTTAAATAAGGCACCTGCCGCAACAAGTTGCCCCAGCATGTACATGACTGATATCACCAGGGTATTAAAGGCGGTCACTCCCCGGACCTGTTTATATTTAAACCTTGTAGTCACCATATCAGCCAATGTGTATTTCCCCAAGTTCCTTAAAGGTTCAGCCACTAGGAATAACACGACAAGAAATGAAACAAGTGCTCCATACATCAGGAAAAATCCATCATACCCCGTTAAGGAAAATGCTCCAATCAACCCTAAAAACGTGGAAGCCGACATAAAATCCCCGGCCAATGCAAGTCCATTTTGCCTAGCGGTCAACCCTCCCCCAGCCGTATAAAAAGAGCCTGCCGTTTTGGTTTTTTTGGAAGCGAAATACGTGATGAAAAGGGTACCTATCGACATTAGCGCAAAGAGAATGATAACTGTCCAATTCATGATTCAAAGCCCTTCTTTCTCGATGATTTCTTTTATTTGTTCATCGATTCTTTCTGATTTCCTTACATATATGCTGCAAACCCATACAGACATAACCGTAATGGAGACACCGTACACCCACGCCCAGGTTATGTCTCCAATGAAGGGGTGATCCAGGATATCTGTGTAAAAAACTAAGAAGGGCAAAAGCAGGGAATATCCCATAAAGAAAATTGTAAAAGGGATGACGAATTTCTTTTTATCGGAAAGCATGTTCTGAAACTCTTTGGAGGCAACAATCTTTTCATAATCCACTAGATTAGTTTGTTCCGATTCATCAAGGTTTTTTTCCAACCGAACCATCTCTACACACCTCTTCTGATATTTATTATTGCAAGGACGTTACTAGTAGTATTGAGCCTCTCCATTGTCAGCCGCTTTCTTCAATGGCACATATCCCCCTCCATCCCAAAATCCAAACAAACTCATCTGCACAAAGAGGGTCTAAAGCTCATTCCCTAAGCTTTCCGTACTCCTTTTGTCTATCCGTGACGCTTACAGGTAGGGCAGCAGTAAGTTCCCACTGCTGCCCTGTCCTTAGACCCTATCTTTTTAGAAGGCTTGCACTTTCGTAATAGACTTGGCTCGCATATCCTTCATCTGTTTCGACTTCATTATACTTTCACTTTTCCATTTGATATGAATCTTCTTTCCTTCCAAGGGAAGAGAATCATTGAAATGTAAGTGCCAACTATCATGAAATGATCCGTCCATTGTTTGATAGGCAATTCCCTCAGAAACATTTCCTTCGTTCTGGATTTCGATTAAATAAACGCCTGGCGGGGGTGTAAGGAATGCTTCCGATAATGTAACGATGGCGTGTTGATTTTCCTTGGAATTGATTGTTCCTTGACTTTCAAAGTATGTGCCAAGGAATGACGGGATATCTGCGAACCGACCTTTTGCAATCAAGTTTCTAAGCTTAGTGGAACTTACTTTTTCATGATCAATTTCAAACTTCTTCATTTCCGTCACTTCAAAAAATCGCTTACCTTCGATTTTCAGCGTTTCCATATTCGCTTCCCCTTTATGTCCATAGCGGAAATCGAATCCAGCCACGGCATGTTTGCATTTAAATCCACATAGATAATCCTCGATAAAACCAGTAGGTGAAAGATGGGCAAATGCGGAATCGAAGTTCACGACTATCAAGGTTTCTACACCTAAATCTTGCATGATTTTTGCTTTTTGCTCTAAAGGAGTAATATATGTTTGGGGTTGAGCGTTTCCTATGATTTGCTTTGGATGCGGAAAAAATGTCATGACTGACAATTTCAAATTTTGCTGTATGGCAATCCTTTTGGCTAGATTTATCAATTCTTGATGGTCCAAGATGAACTCCGTCGAAAAATCCAAGAGCCAGCACACACGGTTCTGCTACTGCTGTATATATACTGGAAAGTGGGTGCTGAACATGAATGATATCCAAATCCATCTTCCTTCCTTTGCTTCTTGAAAGGTTACATTATAAACTCAGTAAACGGACCTTGCATAAACCAGCAGTTTCCATCAACCATTCACCAGTTCTGTTCCCTTAAAGGGTGACAATTGGACTTGGAACAGGTTTATATGCACTAGTGCCCTATCCAAATGACCATGGGAGTCAATGTATGTTTTTAAGAACGTTCGATCATTCATCCTAAATCCCGCTTCTAGATGATGAATTCAGGCTTGCTTTTTGCCAGAATCGGTTCTTTAAGAGGAACTTCTTCACCTGATATTATATCAAGTACAGCAGATGCCTCATCAAACCATGAATCCGGAGCTTTGGCTCCCCAGAATGTCTGGCGTCTTGGATCATTCAAATCCCAATGAATCGGTTCGGTATCCGGGTCAGCTGTTAAGTAATCCCCATTGTATAATTCGATCCTGTGACCGTCCGGGTCTCTTAAATAAAGGAAGAATGCATTGGATAGGCCGTGCCTTCCTGGACCGCGTTCGATGGACTGGGCATATCCCAGTGATGCCAGTACATCACAGGCATGGATAAGTGCAAGGGGGTCAGGAAGAAAGAAGCCTACATGATGAAGTCTTGGACCGATTCCGTTCATGAATGCCTGGTCATGGACCGTTTGCTTTCTATGTAGCCACGTTGCCCATAATTTGCCCGATTCATCCACTGTGTCTTCCGAGCAGGCAAAACCTAATTCTTTTACATAAAAATCATAGGCTTTTTGCACATTTGGTACACAACAATTCACATGATCGATTCTTTGGACCCTTGAACCCCTATGCATATCAAATCGTTGAAGCAATCTCTCGGCTTTATCCATTTTGCTGAAAAACTCCACTGGCAATCCTGAAATATCCTGAACTCGTAGCGACTTGCCTAGAGCATGCTGTGTTCCTTCCTGCATCCACTTCATTTTCATTCCCTTGGACAGGAAGAAAGATTCCAATTCTTCAAGGTCTTCCTCTTTTTCAACCTTGTATCCTATTGTTTCAACGCTTGGCTTTTCTGCCTTTTGCAAGATAAGCGAGTGATGATGCGCTTCCTCTAAACCACGTAAATATATGTGATCATTCGTTCTTTCCGTTTCAATGAAACCTAAAGCATCCACATAAAAGGCTCTTGATTTATCTAAATCTGTTACATTAAGTATCGTTCTCGCAACACGAATAATAGAAAAATTCATAGTATTCTCCCCTTCTTTAATGAAACACGAATTATTTTTCGGCAGAAGAAACGGCATTTCGTTTTACGTCTCCAAATTTTGGAATGTGATGTTCGCCAATTGCTACGTGGATTACTTGTGTTTCCGTATAGAATTCAAAGCTATAATGGCCACCTTCACGTCCTACCCCACTATATTTCGATCCTCCAAATGGTATCCTCAAATCCCTTACGTTTTGGGAATTCACCCAGACCATCCCGCTATCGACAGCCTGTGCAAACCTATGTCCACGTTTCATATCATTGGTCCATACATAAGCAGCGAGCCCATACTTTACATCGTTAGCCATTCTCAGTACTTCCCCTTCTGTCTTGAAAGGAATGACTGCCATGACTGGTCCAAAAATCTCTTCCTGTGCTACCGTCATCTCATTTGTACAGTTCAAGAGAAGCGTCGGGGCAATAAAATTCCCTTCCTTGAACGCACTCGGTATGGCACCGCTTACAATTTCCGCCCCTTCATCTTTTGCTATATCCAGATAACGGGAGACATTATTAAAATGGTCACGATGGATCAGCGGTCCGATTTCCGTTTCTGGGTCCATTGGGTTTCCAATTTTGATATTGTGAACACGTTCCTTCAATTCTGCAACGAACTGGTCTATTATCGATTCATGGACAAATAATCTGGAATTGGCTGTGCAGCGCTCCCCATTGAATGAATAAATTCCCCAAACCACAGAATCCAGGGCTTTTTCTAGATCGGCATCTTCAAAAATGACCGCTGGCGATTTACCTCCGAGTTCCATGGAAAAACGTTTCATTGTATCCGCACCATTTTTTATGATTTCAGCGCCAGTCGTCGTTTCTCCGGTAAAGGATATCAATTGGACTTCAGGATGGGCAACCAGGGACGCCCCTGCGGTTTCCCCAAAACCGTGAACGATATTGAAAACGCCTTTCGGCAGACCGGATTTGTCAATGATTTGTGCCAATTTATTGGCAGTCAGCGGGGACCACTCCGCCGGTTTAAGGACACATGTATTACCTGTAGCCAGGGCCGGGGCGATTTTCCAGGTTTCTAACATGAATGGCGCATTCCAAGGAGTGATTAATCCTGCCACTCCTATCGGTTTATGAATCGTATAATTGATGAAAGTGTCATCCACTTGATACGACTCTCCTATTAGCCTGCTTTTCACCATCTCAGAATAAAAACGAAAATTCTCCGCTCCCCTTGCCGCCTGTTTTTTTGTCTGGCTAATCGGCAACCCAGTATCGAGGGATTCCAAAAAGGAAATTTCTTCTGCATTTTCTTCAATTAAATCAGCAATCCTATTAATGTACTTCAATCTTTCTTCCACTTTCATCGTTCTCCATGGTCCATTATCGAATGCAGCTCTTGCGGCAGCTACCGCTTGATCAATATCCTCTTTAAACCCTTCTGCCACATTATTGATTGCTTGATTATTAAAAGGGTTTAGATTTTCAAATGTTTTTCCTGAGATACCATCGACAAATTGACCATTGATGTAATGCTTGACATCTTGCACGGGAAAAGTTTGCATGATAAATCCTCCTATAAAAATTAATTCGGGAAGATGACAATAATCGATCAGATTTGTGCAATCTTCCCAATCTAGCAATTATGACTGGATTATTTGGTCAATCAACCCGTATGATTGAAGGGTTTCACGCAGTTCTTTTTCCAATGGTTCCGAAGGCGGTCCCATAGGCGGCCTTAATGCAGGATTGATTTTCCCCATCATCCCCATCGCAGCTTTTAATGGTCCAGGATTAGTTTCTTTAAACAAAACATCATTCAATGGCATTAATTTGTAATGGAGGTCAAGTGCCTTATCCACATCACCCTCCACCCAAAGGTTATAAATTTCCGCCACTTCTTTAGGAGTGATATTTGCAGTTGCACTTATATGTCCTGCCCCTCCAATAGCCAACATTGGATAGCATAATAATTCGATGCCCGAATATAAGAGAAAATCCCTTCCGCAATTCAATAAGACACGGTTCACATGTTCGAAATCTTTATTAGATTCCTTTACACCAATAATATTTTCACAATCTTCAGCAAGACGTGCCAATGTCTTCACTTCTAAATTCGTCGCCGTTCTTCCGGGAATGTTATAAACGATAAGCGGGATATCAACAGAATCGGCTACCGTTTTAAAATGATTGTAAAGTGCCTGTTGATTCGGTTTATTGTAATAAGGAACGATGACTAAAGCAGCATCCGCGCCCATTTCCTGTGCCCTTTTTGTCAAATGCAACGTTTCTTTCTGATTGGCAGATCCAGTACCTGGTGCAACTGGAACACGGGCTTTTGCTGCTTTAATAGCCGTTTCCATCACTAATTCCCGTTCCTCAATCGTTAGTGAACTCGGCTCGCCGGTAGTACCGCATACCGAGATTCCATGGGAACCGCTTTCAATGTGCCAGTTTACTAGATTTCCAATTGCCTTTACATCAACTTCCATCTTGTCATCAAACGGAGTGATAACGGGAGCGATAGATCCTCTTAAACGACTTTTGATTTCCTCGTACATTTTTTCTACCACCTTTTCATTATTTGAATATTCGGAATAATTTAAGTGAAAAAATCGGCTTTGCTTTTATGAATAATCCATCGACTATTATAAAACCAAAGCCTGGGTCATCAAAGTGCCTGATCGTGATTAGTTTCCGCCCTCTGCTTGAATGTGCTGATGGCATTCAGTTTATGCTTTCTCACCAATGATTCAATTTCTTCAAAAGATGCTTTTTCCTTTAGAAGCTTTATGATGCTTTCATGTTCGCGAATCGATTGGACAGCGCGTTGCGGAACCATGGTGAACATGGACTTTCTGACTCTATTCATTCTTTGTTGCGCCTGTTTAATTTCCTCCTTTAAAAAGGAGTTTCCGCACTTTTCATAAATTTCCGCATGGAAACATTCGTTTAACTTACCAAACAGCTCTAATTCAAAGTTATGGAGGGCTTTTTCCATTTCTTTGTTTAAATTAATTAGATTTTCAAAATCATGATCATTCATCGTTAAAGAACTGAGGGCAGCTGCATATCCTTCAAGCAAAGATAAAACAGAAAGAGTTTCAATGTATTCGCTCTCATTAATGCTTGTAACCACCGCTCCACTAAAAGGCTTATATTGAATAAGGCCATCAGATTCCAGTTGTCTGATCGCTTCCCTGACCGGAATCGGACTTAAACTAAGTTCTTTTGCCGTTTGATCGATAATGATCCGCTGTCCAGAACCATATGTTCCATCCAAAATTAATTTACGAAGGTGCTCATAAGCTATTTGCTTTTTGCTGGGGTTTTTGTTTTTCTTTTCCATATTTTCATCATATATGAAATCATATATGATTGCAATCGATTTTCATTAAAAATCATATATGATTTTCACTTTTCTTTACAAGTTTGTTTTGCCATAAATAATGACCTTTTCCTTTGCCATAGTGAAGTGAGCTAATACGCTTATCATGTCTTCTTCCCGAAAGTACCATATCGAAATACAATCGAAAAAAACCTGCAGACCCTGATGTAGTCAGGCAGTCTGCAGGTTTTTAAAAAATTATGCCATTTTTGATTTAACGAATGAATGTATTCTTTCAACTGCTGCTTCCAGCAGCTCCAATGAAGTTGCATAAGAGAGTCTGATGTTATCAGGTGCACCAAACCCTGAACCCGGAATAACAGCCACTTGAGCTTCTTCCAGCAACGCAGTCGTAAATTCCTCGACATTGCTGTACCCTGTTAATTCAACTGCACGTTTAACGTTCGGGAATAAATAGAATGCCCCTTGTGGTTTAATGCAGCTGATCCCTGGAATTTCAACCAATTTATCATATATCTTATTCAAACGGCCTTCAAATGACTGCCGCATTTCTTCAACAGGCTCCTGTGTACCTTCATAAGCGGCAATCGCACCATATTGAGCAGTTGTGGTAGGATTGGATGTGCTATGGCTTGCAAGGTTCGTCATTGCTTTAATGATGGACTCATCACCGACTGCATAACCAATTCTCCAGCCAGTCATCGAATGAGATTTAGAAACACCATTGATGATGATCGTTTGCTTTTTCAATTCAGGTGAAATCTCTGCAATGGATGTATGTTTAGCATTTCCATAAACCAATTTTTCGTAAATTTCGTCGGAAACGATCAAGATATCATGAGCCAGGCAAACTTCCCCGATAGCCGCCAATTCTTCCCTGGAATAAAGCATGCCCGTTGGATTGCTTGGAGAGTTGATGATAACCGCTTTCGTTTTTTCGGTAATTGCTTGTTCTAATTGTTCTTTAGTGATTTTATATTGGTTTTCTTCCGTACCGACTACATAAACTGGCTTACCGTCAGCAAGCTTGATTTGCTCAGGATAGCTCACCCAATATGGTATCGGAACAATGACTTCATCTTCTTCATCCAGGATAGCTTGAAACAATGTGTAAAGCGCGTGCTTTGCACCAGAGCCAACTACAATTTCAGACGGTTTGTATTCCAAGCCTTGATCACGCTTCAATTTAGCCGCAATTGCTTCTTTTAGCTTCGGCAGACCAGCGGATGGCGTATATTTAGTTTGACCTTCATTCATGGAAATAAGTGCTGCATCTATGATATGTTTGGGCGTATTATAGTCTGGTTCACCAGCACCCAAACCAATTATATCTAGACCTTGTGCCTTAAGTTCCTTTGCTTTTGCCGTGATGGCCAATGTTGTTGATGGCGTTAATGACTGAACGCGGTTCGCTAATTTCATTTTAAATTAATCCTCCATTCTAAATGCTTCGATAATACTTTAGCCATTCCCCAGTTTTAAAATCATAATAGTCATAGTTAAAACGCTCGGATTCATCAAGATACGTTACTTCCCAAAGCGGAACGTTCTTTTCCATGCCTAGCTTAACCGAAATGATTTGTTGGGGATTAAGCTTTTCTTTGACAATGTTTAAGATCTCTTTTTTTGATTTACCATCTTTATAGTTTTCCACTACTATTTCTTTCTTCTTGTCCTCAGGAAGCCAGACTATTTTTTTAGTCCCTTTTTCTCCCTTACCAATGATTACGGAGTATGAATCCTGCCCATTATAAAGGTAAAATTCTTCCATGGTCACAAGGCCGCCCTCTTCCTTTGCCTTTTTGAAAGCCTCATTACCAGCCTCTTTTTTAGGCTGCAACGCTTTAATATATGCCCCGCTGACAAATCCGATAAAACAAAGGACCAGGATAGAAGCAATAATCAACCATTTTTTCAAAGCTGCTTTTCCTTCTTTCTATGTACGATAAATTGTAAATATCGCTTTTTCTTGATCTTGGGAATCCAGTGCCAGGCCGAACATTAAGTCATCTTTTTTCAATGTTCGGTTCAAAGAATCCACAATTTTATACAGATCAGGAGAATGTTGCAACCTGACTGTTGAAATTACTTCGATTTTACTTTCCATGAAAACGCCCCTCCATTTTATTAATTTGTCAACAACCACTGGTATGAATAGGATTTGAAGGCTTTACCACCTATCACATTATACCAGCTCAAAGGTTATTTTTCTTTATAAATTCTTAAAAATTCATTTTAGATTAAGAATGATTTAAAGATTCTTTAAATCCACTCTTCTATCATTTCAGCCATTTCTGTTATTGAGGCTTGGTGCCAGTCCACTTCCGGAATGGCCTTTTGAAATTCAGGTCCATATTTGGCAGTGATGATACGGCGATCAAGAATTACCAAAACCCCTTTATCTTCTGGAGTTCGTATAAGTCTGCCGAAACCTTGCCGGAACCTTAATAGGGCTTCAGGTAATGAATACGCAGAGAAAGGATTGCGCCCTTGCTTCTCAAGAAGTTGGCATTTTGCAGCTGTCACTGGTTCATCCGGTGGCGAAAAAGGCAGCCTGACAATGATTAAACAAGATAAATCCTCGCCGGGGATATCGACGCCTTCCCATAGGCTGGTTGTCCCAAACAGGACAGCTTTCTCGAAGTTTTGGAAATTCCTGAGCAGCCTCATCCGGCTTCCGCCAGAAATCCCCTGGGCAAACAGCGTGAACTCATCCAGTACGCCACTGTCTTTGATGGAATGATAGGTTGCCCGCAGCATTTCATGCGAGGTGAATAATACCATCATTCTCCCTTTCGCTGCCTGAGCGGCAGCAATAATATGATTTGCCGCTGTTTCGGAGAATTCCTCCACCGATAAGCAATTGATATCTGGTAGATCATTTGGAACCAGTACCTTTACGAGTTCCTTATAAGGAAAGGGTGAAGGTATACTTGCTGTCTGCATTGGCTCATTCTCTAAACCGAGTTGTTCTTTAAAATACTTAAAAGAATCCTTCACCACGAGGGTTGCCGATGTCATGACCACACTCTTTTGGCGCCCGAAATAGGAATCCCATAGCCGTTTACTTCCTGCAATCGGCTGAACCGTCAAAGTCACACCATGCTGGGGTGCTGCATTCGTATAATCAAGCCAATAAATATTTTCTTCATGCGGCTTGATGAAAAATTCATGCAAGGAGTCCCTGGTATCCTGTAAATGTCCAAGCAGCACCTCGATATCATTCAAGTGAAATAATGATTTTTTTCCTAAGGGGGACTCATTATTCAATAAAAGAGCCAATCTTTTCTCTAACTCCGTGATGATGTATCCTAATAAATCCACCAATCGCTCAGCGACCAGAATCGCCTTACCCCATCTTCCATCATCTATTTTGAATGAAAGCCGTTTCGGACCCATGGAACGTGAAAGTTTTTCCGCCTGATTGGAGATATAATAAAAAAGCTGTTCGAATTCATACGAAAAATCACTAAGCTTTTGATCTAATACATGCGTGGATTTCCCATCCGTCAGTCCATTATTTAAGAGCATCCTGTCCAATTTATATAATAATTGCTTTTGATCTGATGTCCCTAGTCTGTTCAAAACCGTCTTCACCGAAATGTAATTAAGCCTGCTCCCAAGCTGTTTAGATGCAGCCTGTTCCAAATGGTGTGCTTCATCGATAATCAAATACCCTTTTTTTGGAATCAAGGCGTCTTCTGTAAGCAGATCCGTCATTAAAAACGAATGGTTAGTAATGATGATATCCGCCTTGGCAGCTGTTCTTTTTGCCCGTTCAAAAAAATCCAATTCAAGCCAGGGCTGTTTTAAACCGGCGTATGTAAGACCATCACTTTGAAGCCTATTCCAAAATAGCTGACCGCCGCTTGTGAGATTCATTTCATCTTTATCGCCTGTTACGGTTTCAGTGAGCCAAACCAATATCTGCATTTTCGTTAATGCCGTTTCATAATTATCTTCCTTTTCACGCAATGCCCTTTCGAACTTTGCCAAGCTCAAATAATTACTTCTCCCCTTTAGTAAAACAGCTTGAAAGGTAAAGGGAAGGATTTTCTTAAGCTTAGGAACCTCGTTTTGAAGAAGTTGATCCTGTAGCTGAAGCGTATACGTCGAAACGACGACAGGTTTATGATGTTTTTTTGCAAAATAAACAGCCGGAAGCAGATAGCCTATGGATTTTCCAATACCTGTCCCTGCTTCAATGATTGCATCCTGGCTGGATTCGAAGGAATGGTGAATCATGTTCATCATATCAAGTTGTCCGCTTCTTGCTTCAAAGGCAGGGAATGCACTTTGAAGCATGGCTATTTTTTCCTCATCATCGAGCGGGAATTTCGACTCCGTGTCTTTATGGTCACCTTCGTCTTCGGACTTTTTAAATGCAAGGCCCCTATACGTAATAAGATCAGGTGAATGGACTTCTGCTTTAGCAAGTTTGCTTGCAATGCAAGCATCTATTAATTCGGAAACCTCACTTTGTAAGGAATAAGATAATCGATATAACTGTTTAAGTGTCATGACTGGAAGGTTCATCAGCTTTTTTTTCAATTCCAACAATAATAAAGCGGTGGCATATGCATCACTATCCGCTTGATGGGGCCTGGAATGATCCAGGTTTTCTTCTTTAGCCAGCTGGTGCAGCTTATATCCATCGGATGTTGGTTTTAATATTTTCGCTAACTCTACTGTATCAAGGGTGGAACCATAAAACGGCTCAAACCCGCATCGTACTAGTTCTTCCTGTAAAAAAGATAAATCAAATAAAACATTATGGGCAACAAAACAAGCCCCTTCTATAAGCCGGGCAATATTTTCTGCAACATCTTCAAAGTCAGGTGCATTTTTTACCGTCTCGTTGCTTATTCCGGTCAATTCTTCAATAAACAAGGAAATTTCCTGTCCAGGGTGGATGAATGTCGAGTATTCATCCACAATTTGGTCATTTTCGATGACCACGCCAGCAAATTGTATAATCCTATCTCCTTTTTTCGGAGAATTCCCTGTTGTTTCCAAATCAACCACTATATATCGTTGCATCATGAATTGTACACCTCAAACTTCGCTTTCTACTTCCTGATGGAATTCTCTTATCTTTTTTATACCATAATAATCATAATAAAGGAAACAAGCCGTTCATCAAAAGACTAAAAGGGCCGGCACCTGTATGCATGATTCATGCACATGTGCCGGCCCCCCGCTTACATGATCGTAGCTGCAGGTTCGTTTGAAATCAAATCAATGATTTTGTTGTTTTCATCCATGATCGCAACTTTTGGTTTGTGCTCTCCCAGTTTATCCTCTGAAACCATTACATAAGAAATGATTATCACGATATCATCCGGCTGCACCAGTCTAGCTGCCGCTCCATTCAAACACACTACACCGCTACCCCGTTCACCCGCAATCACATACGTTTCAAGTCGTGCACCATTATTATTATTCACGATGGCGACTTTTTCGTTAGGCAGAATACCCACCGCATCAATTATGTCTTCATCAATCGTAATGCTGCCTACATAATTCAAATTAGCTTCAGTTACCCGTGCACGGTGAATTTTCCCATTCATCATCGTTCGAAACATCTCAATTCCCCCTGATTTTCATGAATTATTCCACATATAAGGTGATATTATCAATTAATCTTGCATGCTTGAACTTTACAGCCATTGCAATGATGACGTTTCCTGCCAGCGATTCAAGTGGTTTAAGTTCCGGGTATTGATAGACTTCAATATAGTCGATCACTCCGCTTGTGTGGGCAGCAATATGTTCACTTACTAAGGCCGTGACGGTTGCTGCATTTCTTTCACCTGATTGAACCGCCTCTTTGGCCTTTAATAAACTTTGGTACAGCTCTTTAGCCTCCAGGCGTTCTTGATCTGATAGGTTAACATTTCGCGAGCTCTTCGCCAACCCATCTTCTTCGCGAACGGTATCTACAGCAACAAGCTGGATAGGGAAATTAAAGTCTTTGATCAGTCCATCTATCACGGCGACTTGCTGTGCATCCTTCTTACCAAAGTAAGCTCTATCAGGAAGGATGATATTGAAGAATTTCGTTAAGACCGTCGCTACACCATCAAAGTGTCCAGGCCTTTGTCTCCCGCATAAAACATCCGTCCTGCTTTGGACAACAACTTTCACAGATGGTTCTTCACCGTACATTTCGTGGACTGTTGGATAGAAGAGATAATCCACTCCGCCATTGGCTGCGACATTTTCATCCCGTTCCAAATCCCGCGGATATGTTTCAAAATCCTCATTGGGCCCAAATTGCATCGGATTCACAAAAATACTCAATACCACAATATCATTTTCTTTGCGCGCCTTTTCCAAAAGGGTTGCATGCCCCTCATGTAAAAACCCCATTGTCGCTACATAGCCAATGCTTTTGTGATTGTTTTTTTCCTCTCTAAGTGCCAGTTGCAAATCAGCTGCTGATGTAAAAGTTTTCATCTTTTCCCTCCGTAAAGTTCAGAAAGCTGCTCTTCCTTCATCGTAAAAGTATGTTCTACCGACGGAAAATCTTTAGATTTCACTTCATTCACAAAACTTGTTATCGATTGGCCAATCAGTTCATTTGCATCTCCATAAACTTTTACGAATTTCGCTAGCCGGTCTACCCCATACTTGATGACATCATGGTAAACGAGGACTTGACCATCCGTTTCTGCGCCTGCCCCAATTCCAATGGTTGGAATTTCCAGGTTCCGTGTGACGAGTTCCCCCACTTGGTATGGAACACATTCAAATACTACTGCCATCGCCCCCGCCGCTTCACACTTTCTCGCATCTTCCAAGAGCTGTGCTGCACTTTCGGCATCTTTTCCTTGCACTTTATATCCTCCCAGAACGCCGACTGATTGAGGAGTCAAGCCAAGATGGGCTACAACCGGGATGCCCGCCTTGGTCAATGCTGATATTTTTTCAACAACATCATCCGCTCCCTCAAGCTTCACGGCATCCGCATGACCTTCCTGCATGATCCGGGCTGCATTCTTGAGTGTTTCATCCAAAGATAGGTGATAGCTCATAAAGGGCATGTCCGTCACGACAAATGTATTTGGTGCACCGCGTTTTACTGCCTTTGTATGATGGATCATGTCATTCACCGTAACTGGAATCGTTGAGTCATATCCCAATACGACCATTCCTAAAGAATCGCCGACTAAAATCATGTCTACACCTGATTGTTCGGCTAACTTTGCTGACGGGTAATCATAAGCCGTCAGCATGACAATTTTCTCTTGATTTTGTTTCATTTTCAAAAAATCTCCGGACAATTTCATTACGTTTCCTCCTTTTGATGGAGGAGATGAAAACATCAGCGAAAACTGGTGTCTATACATTCAGGCGCAAAAAAAAGACTGACTAAAAAAGTATCTGTTTCGCTACGAAAAATGGCTTAAAAAGCCAAATATCGATCAATAAACAGACTTATCTTTTTAGTCAATCTTTGTCTCATCAGAAGTTTCATCCCTCCGTCCCCGTCCAGTTCTCTGGATCAAGGCAGATTTTCAAATAATTTGGTATTTATGGGGGTGCAGTTCACATTAGATACTGCCCACTTGCATTATATCAAGCCAAATTAAAAATTTCTATTTAATTTTCACGAATTTGACAAATTCTACTGAATTTCAATATCTGCAGAATATATCGAGTGTACGGTTCCTTTTCCGTCTTCAAGAAGTAAAACGCCTGAATCCGTTATGCCCAATGCTTTTCCGACAATCATGTCATTAACCGTACTGGCTTTGATAACCTGGCCAAGACTGATCGCATAACTCTCCCATAAATCCTTTATTGGCATGAAGCCTTGATCTAAATAGAGTTCGTACAAATTTTCCAGACGGAACAATGCTCGTTGAATGACCTTGGACCTAGAAACCGTCCCTCCACTTTCTATGAGAAGGGAAGACGCTTTTTCCTGCAGTTCTTCAGGAAAATCCTCCAATTGCTGATTGATATTCATTCCAATTCCGATAATGACAGAATGGATTCTATCTGACTCCGCCTGCATCTCCGTCAGGATGCCCACCACTTTCTTGCGATTCACCAAAATATCATTCGGCCACTTTATTTGTGGCTTCAAATCAGTGGTATCCTCTATAGCCTGAGCCACAGCGACCGCGGCCAATAATGTAAGTTGCGGAGCCTCATGAATCGGGATTTTCGGTCTTAGGATCAGACTCATCCATATGCCGCTGAATTTCGGGGAATGCCAAGATCTCATTAGCCTCCCTTTTCCGGATAACTGCTCCTCGGCAACGACGAGGGTTCCCTCCTGAACGCCTTCATTTGCTAGTTGATGCGCAATTTTTTGAGTGGATTCTACAGTTTCCTGATAGTGGATCATCTTGCCAATCGTTTTTGTTTCCAAGCCAAGTTGTATTTCGCTCTCTGACACTTTTTCCGGCGCCGATATGATCCGGTAGCCTTTTTTCCTAACGGCTTCTACATTATATCCTTCACTGCGCAGGTCCTCTATATGCTTCCAGACAGCTGTGCGCGAACAGCCAATGTATTCAGCAATTTCCTGACCGGATATGAACGCACCATCCGCTTTTGAGAGGGCTTCCATCAGCTTTGTTCTTAACTCAGATTGCATTTCACCAGCCACCTCTTAATTTCTTCTTTATCATTTCTTAATTCTTCATTCAAGACAGCTTTCAATATTTTTTCCAAGTATTCTTTGACCCACGGACCTGGATTTTCTTGATGCCAATTCAATAAATCCGTCCCCGTAACGGCAAGATCCGACATTTGTTTTATAATAAGTTCATTGTAGCGCTGATGTGCATTCTCCTCCGCATCCGATACATTACCGCCAGTCAGTGCCGCCTTGACTTTAGCAGCTTGTACAGTTACGTCATGACCTGCCTGGAATACATCGATGGCTGATGGTTCTTTCTTCACCAGCTGTATCGTACGTTGAATGTTTCTTATCGTTTTCAATGGCAGCTTCCATGCCCTCAAAGCCTTTTCCAGTTCCTGATCCTTTGTGTGAACCATGATTATAGACCATATTTCTGCCGCTTTTAGCTGATGAAGCGGCAGGTTCAGTAAGTCCATTAAATGATCTTTTTTACTGGAGAATAGAGGCAGGTATTGATATAATCCGCTATCCAGCAAGAGTGAGAAAGCCCTTATCTTATTGGAGCCGGCCACTAGCTTCTCAAATTCAACCAGGATTCTTTCGACAGCGATTTCACTGATGATCTGGGCGTTCTCTTTAAGGGAATCAAAGGTTTCTTGATCCAGATCAAAATCAAGTTGACTGACGAACCTTAAAGCACGCATCATTCTCAATGCATCCTCATGGAACCTTTCATGCGGGTTGCCAACCGTGATAATCCTTTTTTCTTCCAAATCACGCTTACCATTAAATGGATCGATGATCTTTCCGGTCTTATCCATTGCCATTGCATTCATCGTAAAATCTCTTCTTTGCAAATCCTCAGTCAAAGAACGGACAAATTGTACAGAATCGGGTCTGCGAAAGTCCGAATACCCGCTTTCCGTTCTAAACGTCGTAATTTCGTATGTACCCGTATCCGTAATGACAAGCACTGTTCCGTGGTCGATTCCGATATCAGCCGTATTAGGAAAAATCCTTTTGATTTCCTGGGGTGTTGCGGAAGTGGCGATGTCCACATCGTTTATGGGCCTGCCAAGGATATAATCCCTTACAGAGCCTCCAACGAAATAAGCCTCGTACCCTGCTTCTTCAATCACTTCCAGAATGGGTACTGATTTTAAGAATAACCGATCCATCAGCATCCCCTCCCTATTCCATGGATTTACCTTCAAGTGCTTGAATGTAGATGGCTTCATACTCTGACATAATCGTATCGGAGTGAAAATTAGTATTGGCCCTTTCCAGTGCAGCTTCTGAAAAGCGTTTATGTAAAATCGGGTCACTTAAAAGTCCAACCGCTTTATCAGCAACCATATTGACATCTCCCAATTCACAAATATAACCAGTCTCCCCATCAACGATGACTTCAGGAATTCCCCCGATATTCGTCCCGATACAAGGAACTCCACATGCCATCGCCTCGAGCAGCACAAGCCCGAAACTCTCTTTTTCCGATAACAGGAATATCAAATCACTGATTGAATATAATTCGGCAAGGTTATCCTGCTTACCAAGAAACAAGACCGAATCATAGATTCCAAGATCTTTAGCCAATTTCAATACGGTTGTCACTTCCGGCCCGTCTCCTACAAGTAGAAGCTTTGCAGGCATTTTCTTTTGAGTTAAATAAAACGCCTGGATGACGTCTTTCACTCGCTTGACCGAACGGAAATTCGAAACATGTATGATCACTTTTTCATCTTCACTGATTCCGTATTCATCCTTAAGGTAATCGGAATTAGATTTATGGTAATCCCTTTCATCAATAAAATTATAGACGGTTTTGATTTCCTTATCCGGTGCGATTAATTCGTACGTTTGCTGAACAAGGGAATTAGATACTCCTGTAACGACATCTGATTGCTCTATCCCGAATTTTATCAAATTGGTCAATGAGGGATCATGGCCTAATACGGTTATGTCCGTACCATGCAGTGTGGTTACGATCTTTACTTCATTACCTGACATCTGCTTTGCAAGGATCGCACAAACAGCATGTGGAATTGCATAATGAACGTGAAGGATATCTAATTTCTCCCGTTTTACGACATCCGCTATCTTGCTAGCAAGAGCCAGGTCATATGGTGGATATTGAAAGACTGAATACGAGTTCACTTCAACCTGGTGATAAAAAATATTACAGTACATCTTATTCAAGCGAAAAGGGAGGCTTGAAGAAATGAAATGTATTTCATGTCCTTTTTCTGCAAGCATCTTACCTAATTCAGTTGCTACGACACCGGAACCCCCAACTGTAGGGTAACAGGTAATTCCAATTTTTAATTTCATAAGCTTATTTTTCTCCTAACAAGTCGGCATCGATCAGTAACGGTTTTTTTGTCATGAATCCCTCCGCATAGGCGACACCCACTTCTTTACCGAACATCCGCTCCCGTGCCTCTACAGTCTCGATATAGCCATTAACTAGCGGTGTTTCTACAGAAATTTGACTTTTTTCGAATTGGCTGCCATATGCCCTAAGGCTATCCAGCTTTTTCGATATAGTAGAAGTGATGTCCACGACGAAGTCCGGTTTGTGAAACCCATTGATCATATAATAGTACATATTTTGGACACGATGAGAATCCAGGCCTTCTTCTTCCATATACTTTCTTACTCCTGCCGAAAAAACTGCTTCCTCCACTAATTTGGCACAGTTACCATGATCGGGATGGCGATCTTCCAAAAATGGTGCAAATACAAGGGTAGGTTTATATTGGCGAATGACCGTAATGATTTGATTTATGTATTCCGCTTTCATGTATAGTCCCCGGTCGGGTAGATCAAGGGAAATCCTCGTCACCCCAAGGATTCCAGCAGCCTTATGCGCTTCCTCTTGCCGCAATGGAACGGTACCATTGGATGACATTTCAGCCTTTGTCAAATCACAAATGACAATTTTCCTGCCTTGTTGCACATATTTAGCGATTGTGCCGCCCATACCGATTTCAACATCATCCGCATGTGCGCCAAAAGCCAGGATATCTATGTTACTTTTGTTTTTCATTTATCTCACCTTGTTTTTGCCGTAGTTTTAGCCAGTCCATATACCCATGTTTCAATCCTTGTATCAGAACTTCTGCCGTGCCCATATTTGTCGCCAAGGGAATTTCATATACATCTGATAGTCGTATAAGCGCCGATACATCAGGTTCATGCGGCTGTGATGTCAAAGGATCGCGAAAAAATAGGACCATGTCCATTTCTCCGCGTGCAATCATTGCACCTATTTCCTGATCCCCGCCAAGAGGTCCTGAATGAAAACGATGGACAGGCAGTGATACTTCTTCCATGATTCGTTTCCCGGTCGTACCTGTTGCAAATAATTCATGCTGTTCAAATACAGCTTTATAGGCTGTTACAAATCGAATGATATCTTCTTTTTTCTTATCATGGGCAATTAAGGCAATTTTCATCGTAAATCCTCCTGATCCCTATTCGATAATATTTTCCAGGCCGTATACAAGAACATCCAATTTCATGACGGTATCGACAGCAAGTTTGACTCCTGACATGAAGGACGCTCGATTAAAGGAATCATGCCGAACTGTCAATAGCTCTCCATCACTTCCGAAAAGCACCTGTTGATGGGCAACCAGTCCCGGTAACCGTACACTATGGATATGCATGCCATCTACATTTGCACCTCTTGCCCCCTGGATGGTTTCTTTTTCATTAGGGTGCCCCTGTTGTTTTGTTTCACGTACCGCTGCAATCATGTCTGCCGTTTTGGAAGCAGTGCCAGAAGGTGCATCCAGTTTTTGATCATGGTGCATTTCTATGATTTCTACATCAGGGAAATACTTTGCAGCCATTTGGGAAAACTTCATCATCAAAATGGCTCCAATTGCAAAGTTTGGCGCGATGATGCAACCAATGCCCTTTTCTTTTGTTAATGAATCCAGCTTCGCTAAATCTTCCTTAGTAAAACCAGTCGTCCCCACTACAGGGCGGATGCCATGATTAAGTGCCGTTTCGGTATGGAACATCCCCACTTCCGGTGTGGTCAAATCGATCAATACGTCCGCCTTTATAGAAGAAAAGCACTCATTTATATCCGAAAAAACCGGTGCTTCAATACCGTGAAAACCTTCTATCGCGGAAATGCTTTCCCCGTTATGCTTGCGATCAATGACAGCTGCCAATTCAAACCCTTCTGTCCTATGTACAAGCTTCACCGCTTCATTTCCCATTCTGCCACGTGGACCAGCTACAATCACTTTCACTTTACTCATCTTTACCTTCCTCCTCCATTTTCTCTTCTTTTCTTGTCCATCTATCTTTATCGCGGGTTGTAAACTTTCCCATGACCAAATCATGCGAGTTTTGAAGGTCAATCCCTAAAGAATTGGCAAAACAAATCAACACAAAAAGCATGTCCCCTAATTCCGCTTCAATCGTATTCTCTTCCTCCGTTGCCTTCTTTGGTTTTTCACCATGGTAATGATTGACTTCCCTAGCCAATTCCCCAAGTTCTTCAGACATGCGGGCGAGCATGGCTAGAGGGCTGAAATATCCTTCTTTAAATTGTCCTATGTATTGGTCGACTTCCGCTTGCATTTGTTGGATCGTCTTATGCTTTTCCATATCGTCACCCATTCTTGATTTTCGTTTTCAAACATCATACCTTCTCCATGTTAGCTAAAAGTGAAACAGAAGACAACAGATACGTTCGCGAATCAGAATTGCCCATAGTTGGTTAATTAGTTATAATAAGTAAGTTAATGATATGCAAACCTTTGGAGGTATGGGACATGCTTTTGGGCTTAAAATTGAAAAATATTATATTCATCCTTTTTGGGGCTGGAATATTCGCCTTTGGCCTCGTGCATTTTAACATGCAGAACAACTTGGCCGAAGGCGGATTCACCGGTCTCACCTTGATTATATATCAACTTATCGGGATAAATCCTTCTTATTCTAATTTGATTTTGAATATTCCCTTATTTTTAATAGGGTGGAAATATTTAGGGCGCACATCTTTCTTTTATACGATTATCGGCACGGTCGGTCTCTCCGCTTGGCTTTGGATATTCGAGAGATACGAAATTGAAATCGATCTAGGAAACGATTTGATGCTGGTGGCATTGTTTGCCGGGGTTTCCGTTGGTGTCGGGCTGGGCATCATCTTTCGTTACGGCGGGACAACAGGCGGAGTGGATATCATCGCCCGTTTTGCCCATCGTTACTTGGGGATGGGCATGGGACGGACCATGTTCATCTTTGATGCCGTCGTCATTGGCCTGTCCATCCTAACCTACCTTGATTACCGGCAAGCGATGTATACCCTCGTTGCCGTATTTATAGGTGCCAGAGTAATCGACTTTATGCAAGAAGGAGCCTATGCTGCTAGAGGTGCAATGATCATTAGTGATAAAAACAAGCAAATTGCTGAAAAAATCATGAATGATATGGAGCGGGGCGTAACCGTATTAAGGGGATATGGATCCTTTACACGCAATGACCGGGAAGTACTCTACTGTGTTGTTGGTAAAAATGAACTAGTTCGCTTAAAGAGTGCCATAACATCGGTGGACCCTCATGCATTTGTATCTGTAAGTGAAGTGCATGATGTATTGGGTGAGGGCTTTACCCTTGATGAAAACAAAAATCCCATTGAAAGGTAATCCTTTTATTTGTGGCATACCGATGGAATGCAATCCTTATGAATGTTGCCCTACTAACTGAATTTTATTAGCTATGTGAAGCAAATACTTTTAAAAATAAAAAAGGACCCCATCCCAAGATGGTGTCCTTTTTCAAATTAATCCTCTTCTCTCATTCCTGAATACATAAGCAAAAGACGAACTAATTCCAGTACGGCAACTAGAGCGGCAGCAACATAAGTCATCGCAGCTGCACTTAATACTTTTTTCGTTTCCCGTTCTTCGTCATTACGGATAACTCCTACAGAAACGAGTTGATCCATTGCCCGAGAGGAAGCATTGAACTCCACTGGCAGAGTGATTACTTGAAATAATACTGCTGCTGCCATAAATACGATACCTGCTATTAGTAAGCCTGGAATTCTGGCTAACACCCCGATTAAAATTAAGATCCAAGATATATTGGAACCGAAGTTAGCGACAGGCACTAAAGCATGACGGAAACGTAAGAATGCATATGCTTCTTTATCTTGAATCGCATGTCCCACTTCATGGGCTGCAACCGCTACACCGGCAACTGAATGGCCATGATAGTTATCAGATGATAAACGCACCGTTTTATCCCTTGGGTCATAATGGTCCGAAAGCATTCCAGGTGTCTCTTCGACCCTGACATTGAACAGTCCATTTTGATCCAAGATGGCCCGCGCCGTCTCAGCACCATTCATACCAGAAGAGGCCGATACCTTTGAATATTTTTTATACGTGCTTTTCACTTTCATTTGTGCATAAATCGGGATTAAAATGATAATCGCCAAATAAATGAAATACATGGTATCCTCCTATAACTCTTATTACTCTTAATTCTATGGATTGAAGGCAACCGTGTCAAATATAGTGTTCTCTACCCGTGTCTTTTTAATCATTATGTTCTTTCCTTGGTTTTTCCCTATCACCTTTATATTTTCTCCAGCCTACATATGAAAGCGTCATGATAATGATTGAGCCTGTCGATATGATGACCCACCAAAGGGAAGGATCTGTATCATCTTCCCCCATTTCATCAAAAATGGTGCTTAGTTCGTTTTGCAACGCATCCAGTTCCTTTTGACTTTCTCCATCACTGATTACCTCCGGACGGTATTGGTTGATGTATTGGATCCTCGTGTCCAGTTGCTGCATCGTTTCTTTAGAAAGGTCGACTTTCAAGCTTGGATATATCATTTCATATTGTGATAGGAATAAGTTCAATTGGCTATTGAATGTAATTGTGTCTTGATTGATCGCGGCGTTCTTTGTTTGCTGGAAAGAATTCATCATTTGATCCTCCATCTCTGTCCAAAGGGGCTGATGGGTAGACTTGACCGCATCAACAACAAGCCGGAACTTTGTAACAGAATTAACCTTTTCGGAATCTCCCTTGTTCATATCCTTTATTGTCATCAACGCCTCATTATGAGCTACAGTGATAATTCGAAGTTCGTCCATGTCAAGGATCTGCTCTTTCGCTGTCTCTTTTAAAAACCGGTCAGAAAAAAACGTCAGCATCTTTTCCGAATCTCCATATCGCTTCAACTTGGTCATTTCCAAGGCTCTATCGGAAATGTCATCTAATTGCTCCAAACTTGAAGAGGATGCTGCATAGACAGGGAAATGTAAGACGACAAATAAAACAGCAATGGTTAATATGAATTTTTTCAACATGCTACTCGTCCCTCCTCATATCTCTACTAAAACGATATGAAAGAAAAAACATGAGTAGACCTCGTTCAACATAAAAAAGTTAACCCGGCTTTTACAAAGCTGTATTTAGAGTTAACTTTTTAAGGGATGAAGGATAGGGTGATTCGCTTATTTCTATATCCAAAGTACCAGCCGACAAAAATGGAAAGTATGCTGAGCCAAAAAGTGAAATAACCTATCGAATTCATATATACCAATAAATCACGGTATATTGGCATCATTTCAAAAACATAATCGATTATGTCATTATGTATGGTCCAAATCCCTGCCACTATCATATGCCAAGGTTTTATTCGATAAAATGGTGCATATAATACACCTTGAATCGCCATCCCCAAATGAGAAGCCATTAACATATAGCCTTCCCACGGCAATGAACCTGTTGTCACGAAGGTCATCAAATTCATTACAACTGCCCATATACCATATTTGAATAGTGTCATTATCGCCAATGCTTCCATAAGTCCGAAATTCCTTCTTAATAGGAACCCCACTAAAACAAATACAAAAAACAGGCTGGCAGTCGGGCTATCCGGTACAAATGCCAAAAAAATCGCCGGAGTGTTTTCCAATTGACTACCGTACCAATAATATCCAAAGGCAGTTCCGAATATATTTATTAATAATAACAAAGCGAGCATTTGCCGATTTGCAAGCCAACTGTAGATAATATTCATTCTTTTACCCTCACTTACATTCTCATGTATACTCATTTTACAGGCCATCATCCAGAAAACCAAGTATTCATTTCAATTTCTTCTCATTAACGCTTCAATTTACCAATAAAAAAGCCGACAACCGTGGTCGTCAGCTTCTTTTGCAGCATATGAAAGAAAATCTGTTGATGGCTATATTATTTTGTCGATAAACCTGATACAAATTCAGCTAATGTTTTCAATTCTTCATCTGTACCTTTGAACATGCCAGCTGGCATGGCGCCCTGGCCTTTGACTGCGATCTTAGAGATTTCTTCTGGCTTTAAACCAGTGTCAATTAAGCTTGGTGCTCCTGCTCCACCAGTTAATTCTGCTCCATGACAGCTGATACAGCCATTAGAATCCATCAATTTATACCCATCGCTTTCTTTATCAATGTCTGCACCTTCCACGATCGCTCCTTGCTTCTTGGAAGCTTCCCAATCGTGATGGGCTGCGGACTCCCATGTTAAATAGAAAACGCCGGCCATTGCCAATAACATGAAGCCTACAGCAAAAGGACGTTTCGCCGGGCTCCGCTCTGGACCGCGATCCAGAAAAGGTGCCAAGAGCAATGCCCCGAAAGCCAAACCAGGTATTACCATGGACCCGATTGCATTATAAGGACCTGAAGCATAGGTATACTTAAGTAATTGGTAAAGGAATAGGAAATACCAGTCCGGCAGCGGAATGTACCCTGTATCTGTTGGATCTGCTATCCTTTCCAATGGTGACGGATGTGCGATTGTCAGGCAAAGATAACCTACAAGAAATACAGCTCCTACCATCCATTCTTTTAAAAGGAAATTAGGCCAAAATGCTTCAGTTTTCCCAGGATATTCTGAATAATCTTTCGGAATATTCGGTTTACGGTCCGCGGAGATACGCGAGTCACCTACGAATTTCATACCTTTCCCACGATGCATTGAACAATTCCCCTCCTTTATGAAAAGGTTTTTTTGGTTTTTGGTTCACCATTCTTTTATAGCGGACCTGAAATACCTTGTTTTCGGATCATCAGGAAATGAGCCGCTAGTAAAGCAAATAATGCTGCTGGCAGGAAGAATACATGAATTGCAAAGAATCGTGTCAATGTCTGTGCTCCAACGATGGTTGGATCTCCTGCTATCAATGTCTTGAGAGCCGGTCCCATCAGTGGTACCGATTCGACAATTGTCAAAGTAACTTTCGTTGCGAATAGCGCTTTCATATCCCATGGCAATAAATAACCAGTCAAGCCTAATGCCAGCATGATGAAGAAAATCAATACGCCGACCATCCAGTTCAATTCACGCGGTTTTTTGTAAGCTCCCTGGAAGAAGACACGAAGAGTATGTAAAAACATCATAACGATAACTAGACTTGCTCCCCAGTGATGCATACCACGGACAATTTGACCGAATGCAACTTCATTTTGCAAATAATAAACAGATTCCCAAGCGTTTTTAATGTCCGGGACATAGTACATCGTCAAGAACATGCCTGACAAGATTTGGATGACCGTAATAAAGAAAGTTAACCCACCAAAACAATATACGAATGCAGAAAAATGATGTGCGGGGTTAACATGTTCAGGAACCTCATGGTCAGCAATATCCCGCCATAATGGCGTAATATCTAAACGCTCGTCCACCCAGTCATATAACTTTGTTAGCAATGTTTACGCCTCCCCATGCGGTTTTAGTTGACCCAAATAAAGTATTCCATCTTTTTCTTTCGTGTCATAGACATCCAATGGTGAAACCGGCGGTGTCCCTTTCACATTCACCCCATCTTTCGTATACCTGCCATAATGGCAAGGACAGAAAAATTGATTCGGATTAGTCTTATCCGTATTCCAACCTACCGTACAGCCTAAATGTTTACAGATTGGAGATAAAGCAACGATCTTACCATCATCCGTTTTGTAAACCCATGCTGTATTTGTTTCTTCAGACTCATACCACCCATCGACCTGTTTAAAACTAAAGTCGACACGGGTTGGTTCGGTAGTCAGTTCACTTACCTTCTGTTTAGTTGCAACGTAATCCCCGCCTTTATCAGCTGATAATACAGGATCAATTGCAAACCTAACCATAGGCATCAACATACCGGCCGCCATAAATCCACCAACGCCAGTAAGTGTGTAATTAAGGAATTGACGTCGTGAAACATTATGCTTGCTCATGCGTTTTCCCCCCCTCTATTACTATACTGAGAGCCCAAAGGACCAATAAATAGCGACACTATAAAACTAGGACATTTCCATGATATCTCAATAATTTACCAAGGTCAATATTTGTAAAACCCAAAAGGTGGCAACAATGTGTCAAATAATGCGAAAAATCCTACTTTTTTTCATTTTTCCAATTATAAGAGAAAATATCAAGGATTTGGAGAACCTGCTGGTTAATCATCTCCCTTGCTTGTTCAATTTCAAGCCCATCGAGGGGGATGGCAGGGATCCATACTAAATTATTTTCTAATTCACGCTCTTCCTTTTTCCACTCAAAATCCGATGTAAGAAAAAAAACATGCTCGAAACCATTTTCTTTCACTTCATTGGCCCAACGCTTTAACCGCTCAACCTTATCCATTTCATCACTTATATAATGAAATGTTGGCAATAAAAGAATTCTTCCTTTCATCTGCTTTTCAATTTCCAAGCTTAAAATGGTAAGAAATTCATTCATTGAGCCCGTTTGCTTCATTTGCCCTTTAAAAGATAGGGGAACCAAAGGAATTAAAACGGTATCCACATACTCTTTTGACTGCATATACATGTCAAGATCTTTTGCTGTCCACTTCATGTTTTTTCTTCACTCCCGATTATTAAATCAACTCCTTATCATTTTACCATTATTTTTATAACATCTTTACCATATACCCATAGTCTTTACAAAAATGTGGATTTTATCAATATTTTATAAAAAATAAAAACCTTTCCTAATAACGGAAAGGTCAATTTATTTCATCCAAGTACTTTTAATTGATTCAATTGTTCGGTTAAGTTCTTAAATGCTTGTTCATCATGCTTATCAAGGGCTTCATCGATTTCCTTAAGCAGTCGGTCCCTTTGAAAATACAACATGCTTTTTTCTAAAAATTGTTCGGCTAGCAGCTGATCTTTTTCATTTGATGCCGTTGATTTCGGCATGAAGGGATTATGCTCGAGTACCGCTGCATATTGATAGGAAGAGTAAGACGATTTAAAATTGAGCTGAATATAAATGTCTTCATCCCGATTTAAACGGATATCATGAAACGATTTCTCTGCATCGGTCGTCATGATATTGGACTTATAGAACCTGAAAGGGACCTCATCCACACAATGTGTCGACATAATCAGTCCACGTGGGCAATATTGTGCATTTTCTACAAAATGAACCTTTTTCATTAGTTGATCATGACTCATCAAATAATTCAATATCCACACGCATTCTCTTCGTTTCAATTGATAATGATTTAAAAACCACCGAATAAAATCCTTCTTCTCATTCACAGAAACAGGGGCAGCAACCATGAATTCCCTCCTCTGTCTTGATTTAGTTTTGTTTCACTTATCTACATTTCATCTGTGCTTTCACCTAGCCGCTCCAAAATCATCGCATACTCATCATTTGCCGGGTTCATCTCAAGCAGCTTATTAAATACTTCTCTAGATGTGGCTCTGTCTCCTTCTTCAATTAAAAAGAAACCATAATCTTCAAGGAAATCTTGATTGTTCTTGAATGAATTATATGCTTTATGATAGCTGGTTAATGACTCTTTAAATTGTTCAGTATGCTGATAAGATACAGCAGCTATCCATTCAAACTGCGGATCATCCTCTCCATATCGCCTTACTTCACCAATACACTCCAATACATCTTCATACCTTTCGTGGTGCATATACAATTTCAAGAGGGTGAGTGCAGCTTCCAGGTATCCCGGATCAATGGCTAGTGCTTCTTTAAATAGATTTTCCGCCTCTTCTTCAAGCCCGCTTTTCAAGGCTATTTTTCCACCGAAGAAGAAAAGTTCCTTATTGAATTCATCAGCCTTGATTCCTTCTTTGACCGTTTTCAAGGCATTATCCAGATCTTCAAGATGTTCATAACTCTTTGCCAGGTACAAATATAGAGAATGGTATTCATGATCTAATTCTTTCAGTTCAATAAACTTTCGTACCGCTGTCTCATAAAGACCTGCCTGAAAAGCTGTAAATGCATATTCAAATAAGGTATTGATTTCAAGTCCATCCTGTAAGGCCTTTTCAAAGTGCGGAAGGGCCTCCTCGAACTTCCCCGAACTGCTTAATGCTTCAGCAAGCCTCTGATTGACATTAACACCAGCGATTTCTTGTTCCTGTTCTAAAACCTTTATGTAATTTGCAATGGCTTCCTGATCCCTTCCTTGATGAAAGAACAGTTCAGCTAGTGCAAAATCAATGATGATCTCATCTGGAAGCATTTCCTTGGCCTGCAGTAATTTCCGTTCGCTGACCTCATCCATCCCCTGTAATTGATAAAGGTCCGCTTCCAAAAGCAAAGCACTTGGATATACTTCGTCATCTGCACTTACTTTTTCAAGCATCAGCATCGCTTCATCTTCCTGGTCCATGTCAATCAGGATTTCCGCCAACGAAACAATCAATTCTCCTTCATCGGGATAGAGTTGCAGCAGATGTTCAAAAAGATCCTTTGCCTCCTCCGCAAAACCAAGCTGGAGCATTTCTTCGGCCAGCAACAATATGTCCTCTGCTGACTCTGATGATTTAATTCGATTTATATGTTTAAGAGCTTCTGTTAATTCCCCTTTTTTTAAATGCTGTATAACTTGTTCCACTGAGTTCATTGTTGAATCCTTCCTTTTGCATGATAGACTTGGTCCCTAGTCATACACACTCACGCCATAATGTAACATACCCTGCCATTAAAAGAACAAAATACCATGTAATCGCGAGATGCATAGTAAACAGTATTCATTAGTTTACCATACTGTAGCCCTGTATTCCATTGATGAAGTCCCCTCCCATTCTCATTAAAAAAAGGTTACTAGTTAATTCTCCATGCTACGGTCAATCTCCTTTTTGATCCTGAACCCCTTTTTCATTATTTTCATGAAAAAAAGCACGGATGTTAGCGCTTTCAACACTTTTGAGCATTTAAAAAAAGTTTACAGACCAAATAAGGTATGTAAACTTTTTTTATATTTACTTTATCAATTGCGTCAAATGCCCAAAAAATTGTGGATATGATACATCTATGGCATCAGGGTCAGCAAGGTCCACTTCCCCATCCGTTATCAAAGCCGCTACAGCAAGCATCATCCCGATACGATGATCTCCATGGCTTGTAACCATACCTCCATTAAGGGCTTTACGTCCTTTGATGATCAATCCATCTGCTGTCGGGGTTATATCTGCCCCAAGAATGGAGAGCTCATTGGCAACAGTATCAATTCGATTCGTCTCTTTCACTTTAAGTTCTGCTGCATCCTTGATTGTCGTTATCCCTTCAGCCTGTGTTGCCAGAAGTGCAATTACCGGTATTTCATCGATGAGACGGGGAATTAAATCACCGCTGATGGTCGTCCCTTTTAGTCGGGAGCTTCTGACAGTGATGTCTCCTGCAGGTTCACCCTCGCTCGTCTTCTTATCTATCGTAATATCCGCCCCCATTGATTTCATGACTTCGATGATTCCAGTCCTTGTCGAATTAAGGCCCACATTCTTTAACACCACTTCACTATTTTCCGTAATCGCTGCAGCCACCATGAAGAAAGCCGCCGAAGAAATATCACCCGGCACATGGATGGCGGTCCCTTTAAAGACTTGGTTTCCGCTTACTTTAATCGTTTGACCGTCCTTTTCGATTTTCCCGCCAAACTCTTGGATCATTCGTTCAGTATGATCACGGGTCTCTTCCGGTTCGATAATGATCGTTTCACCTTCTGCCTGTAAACCAGCCAAGATTATCGCTGATTTTACCTGCGCACTTGCTACAGGTAATTCATAGCGAAACCCTTTTAATTTACCACCTCTTATGAAGAGCGGGGTGTATTCGGCTCCTTTTCGGCCATCAATGACTGCTCCCATCTGACGAAGAGGGTTGACTACCCGGGTCATTGGACGTTTGGCTATCGATTCATCACCTGCCAAAACGGCCGAAAATTGCTGTCCTGCCAAAATGCCCATCATTAACCTGATCGTCGTACCAGAATTTCCGACATCCAGCACAGACTCAGGTTCCTTTAAGCCATTAAAACCTTTGCCTTCAATTTTGACGTGCTGGCCATCTTGTTCAATTTGGACTCCAAGCTGCTTAAAACAGGAAATCGTACTTAAACAGTCGGCCCCTGGAAGAAAATTAGTGACTGTCGTTTCCCCTTCGGCAAGCGCTCCGAACATTATCGAACGATGGGAGATCGACTTATCTCCAGGTATGGCAATCGAACCACGTAATGTTTGGATGTTCGTTTGTAATTTTTTTGTATTCATAAAACCATCCTTTCCTATCAATATTATGCCAGGATCGTTTCATAATCTGTATGTCTAGAAATACACTCCGCAGCTTTTATGCGATCAACATCCGTTTGGAAGCTGATGACCAGCACACCGTATATCTCTTCCCTGGTTTCAATGATCCTAATGTTTGTAATGCTGATACCTTCATGAGCTAAATATCCGGTAATCTCAGAAATTATTCCGGCATAATCCGGTATATCGATATATAAATCATAAAACGCTGGTATGGCACCTTTTGCATGTGTTGGCAAATCATCCCTGAAAATCTTGGCATCGGTAAAGAATCGAAGGATTTCTTCACTATCTTCATTCGCAACCAGACCTTTTATATGCTCCATTTCATTCAGCCAATCATTCATTAAATCAAGTAGCACATCCCGGTTATGTAACAAAATGTCACGCCACATTTCCGGACTGCTTGAAGCAATTCTTGTAATATCTCGGAATCCGCCTGCTGCAAGCCTTGAAATCAACTTGTTTTCCTTACTGTAATTTTCTGCCTGCTTAACGAGCCCCGATGCGACAATATGCGGAAAATGACTAATGACCCCAGTCAGCTTATCATGCGTGGCAGGACTCACAACCAGAAAGTTAGCTCTTGTCCCTTGCAGCCACCCTTTAAGCTGCTCAACTTTTTCTTCTTCGATGGAATCTCCGGGAGTAAGCAAATAAAATGCATGTTCGAATAAATGCAATTTGGCTGCCGCAGCGCCGCTTTTATGGGAACCAGCCATAGGGTGCCCCCCGATGAAGGCCACCCCTTTATCTATCAATGGTTTTGCTGCCTTAACGACTGTATCCTTCGTACTTCCTGCATCCGATATGAGGACATCACTTTTTAAATCCATATCGGCCAATTGAGCTAAAATCTTCACGGTTTCATTGACAGGCACAGCAAGTAGAATCAAATCAGCTTCACGTGCTCCCGCTTCCAAAGATGATACAGAATCATCAATGATCCCCAATAGCATCGATAGTTGAATATTCTTTTCACTTAGGTCCGTACCAACAATCACAGCTTCAGGATGTGCATGGCGAACAGCCATGGCCAGTGATCCGCCAATTAGACCTAGACCTATTACAAAAACCTTACCCTTCACTCTTCTCTCCCCCACATCTTTTATGCTCCTCTAGGTTTGATGAAACGTTAAAGCAGCGAATCAGAAGGTGCCTCAACTTCATTCAAAAAAGTTTTTATAGCATTAATCATTCCTTCATTTTCTTCAGTGGAACCAATCGTTACCCTCAGGCTGTTAGGAAAACCGAAAGATTTCCCCGACCTTGCAATGTACCCGCGCTCAAGCAAATATTGAAATACCACATCGGCATCCTGTTTAAAATGGATAAAGATGAAATTACCTTGTGACGGGTAATAAGCTAAATTTTCCTTATTGCAAAATTCATAGTACCGCTTGAGCCCTTTCTGATTTTCTTCCTTGCATTTTTCAATGAAGGCTTGATCCTCCAAAGCGACGATAGCGATATTCTGTGCGAATGTGTTCACATTGAATGGTTCCCGGGATGGATCCAGTTTCTGAATAATATCCTCATCCGCCAAACCATACCCTACCCTAAAACTGGCAAGTCCATAAATTTTTGAGAATGTCCGGAGTATGATCAAATTTTTATATTTATTAATCCATTGATTCGTTCTTGGGTAATCCTCAGCCGTTGCATATTCACAATAAGCTTCATCCAAAACGATAAGAACATCTTCCGGCACTTTTTCGATGAACGATACTAAGTCCTGTTCCGAAATGTATTTACCAGTTGGATTATTTGGTGTACAAAGCCAGACAACCGCTGTTTTTTCATCTATTACTTTAAGCATTCCTTCTAGATCATGAGCACCGTCAATATGAGGAACTTCCCTGATTTCCGCACCTTCTAATGTGGCATTATGGCGATACTGCGAAAAAGTGCCTGTTGCCATGACCGTGTTCTTTCCAGCTCCCAATAGACTCCTGGAGATGATTTGAATGTTCTCATCAGATCCATTTCCAAAAATAAGCTGAGTTTCTTTCACACCTGTATGTTTTGCAACAGCTTCCCTAAGCATCGTTGCATATCCATCCGGATAGATGGCAAACGAATGGGTTGAGTTCCTAACGGACTCCTTGACCTTTTCCGAACAGCCAAAAGGATTTTCATTCGAAGCTAATTTCGTGATTTTTTCCAACCCGTATAATTTTTTCACTTCATCAGTGGATTTTCCCGGTTGATAAGACTTCAAGGAAAGGACCGCTTCATTCCATTTCATGTCAATCACCTCTATATATTTTTTATCACTTTAAAGCAAGAAAGTGCGAGAATAGTATATCATATTCATAGATTTAAAATCATCTTATATCTGCTTTGTCAAATCTGGCCGTAATACCGTAGCCCCTGCCTGGTATACATGATGTATCTCTTTTTGAGATTTCGTCGTATTTACGTGGATCATGACCCGGATGCAAAATGGCAAGGAATTGCTCACCGGTATTTCTTTCATGCATGTAACCGGTACATAAGTCCAGCCTTCGAATTTCCTCAAGGCTTTGGCAGGGAAGACAGAACGAATCTCTTCCGTCGCAGAAAAAAATACAGAAGCTACCATATCGGGATCAATCTCGTTGACCTGAATGATCTCTGCCATCAACTTTTCGACAGCTGAAATCACTTCCATTTCTGTGTCTCTCTCTACTGTAGTGGCACCCCTTATTCCTCTTATCACACATAGTCCCCCTTCTTCTGAACTCTATATCATATCCGCCATTTCCTCTATCAGCTCAGAGTCGGCTATATCCATTAATAGCGGTGACCCCACTTCGTTTAGCAGAACAAAGGTAGCTGCATCATTGACCGATTTTTTGTCTGTTTTCATTAAATCAAGCAGCATTGCATGTTCAAGTCGGGTTGGAATGGTTATTTGATAACCTAAAGAAGAAACCCAGTCAATAAACTCATCAAGTTTAAAATCAAGATCCACTTTCTTTCTGCTTAATTTAAGAGCATATACCATCCCGATTAAAATGGATTCCCCATGCGTAAAGTTTCCGTATCCCATTGAACTTTCCACTGCATGTCCAAGCGTATGACCAAAGTTCAAAAAGGCACGAATGCCATTTTCCTTCTCATCCTCTTCGACAATTTTAGCTTTAATGCCAATTCCTTTTGTAATCATTGTCAGGAATTGCTCATCCGTTATATCATTCAAATCAACAATATTCGACTTTAACCATAGATAAAAATCATTATCTGCTATCAAGGAATGTTTAATGACTTCCGCAAAACCCGACCTTAATTCTTTAAGAGGCAGAGTTTTTAAAAATTCAAGATCATAAATGACCGCTTCAGGCTGATGAAAGGCTCCAATCATATTTTTCCCTAGAGGGTGATTGATGGCAACCTTGCCGCCCACTGCACTATCATGGGCGAGCAAAGTCGTCGGAACCTGTATAAATGGAATCCCTCTCATAAAAGTGGCCGCAACGAATCCAGCCAAGTCACCGACTGCACCACCGCCAAGGGCGATAATCAATGACTTGCGATTAATCTGTTGGGATAAGCAGAAGCTTTGGCATTCATAAAACACATCGAATGTTTTAGCATGCTCCCCTTCTGGCACTACATGATGCAGGACCGGTTTTCCCGTCTTGATCAGGGCATTTTTCACAGTCTGCAAATGAAGTGCCGCCACTTTCTCATCAGTTATGATCAGAATCTTGTTTAGATGATTTAATTCATGCGTTATTAATTCAGGCAATTCATTTATTGCCTTCTTGCCAATTAAAACCGGATATTGCTTGGAAGCCGTTTTTATTTGGATGGATTTCATGATTTAAAACCCCTTTACTTCTTCCCGATATGATCTTATGTATTCTGCTAATTGCTCATACCGATCTGAAGGGAATTGATCAACGATGGCAGCCGCCAGTTCCCATGACACTACCGCTTCAGCAACTACTGCTGCTGCTGGAACCGCACAACTATCGGAACGTTCGACACTTGCTTCAAACACTTCCTTCGTATCAATATCAACACTTTTCAAAGGTTTATATAAAGTCGGGATCGGCTTCATCACACCGCGTACAACTATAGGCATTCCAGTTGTCATACCGCCTTCAAAACCGCCAAGGCGATTGGTTTTCCGGTAATAACCCTGTTCTTCGTCCCAGGCGATTTCATCATGGACTTCACTGCCGAATAGATGGGCCGCTTCAAAGCCAAGACCTATTTCCACCCCTTTAAATGCATTGATGCTCATTATCGCTGCGGCTAGTTTTGCATCAAGCTTACGGTCATAGTGCACATAACTTCCTACACCCACCGGCATTCCTTCTACAATGACCTCAACGATGCCGCCGATGGAATCTCCTTTTTGTTTCGCTTCATCAATTGCATCCTTCATCTGCTGCTCTACGTTTTTGTCAAAACATCTAACAGAAGATTCTTCCGTTACTTGTTGCAATTGCTGAATCGTTTCGTATTTTGGCGGTTCTGCCTTCACTCCGCCAATTTCCAAAACATGCGATGCCACTTCTATCCCCAATAAAGACAATAGCTTTTTAGCGACAGCACCTGCTGCCACCCTTACTGTCGTTTCCCGGGCTGAAGAGCGTTCCAGAACATTTCTCAAATCGCGGTGCCCATATTTAATCCCGCCGTTCAAGTCCGCATGACCAGGACGAGGCCGGGTGATTTTACGTTTAATTTCTTCAGCTTCCTCTTCTGAAAGCCCTTCACTTCCCATAATCTTTGTCCAATGCTTCCAGTCATCGTTCTCAACCACCAAAGCTACCGGCGAACCGAGTGTGTAGCCATGTCTGATTCCCGAAGAAATAAATGCCTGATCTTTCTCGATCTGCATCCTTCTTCCACGTCCATGCCCTTTTTGCCGGCGCCCTAAATCTTGATTAATATCCTCATTCGAAATCGGCATTCCTGCCGGTAATCCTTCAATGATAGTAGTCAGTTGCGGACCATGTGATTCTCCCGCTGTTAAATATCTCATCTTCCAGCCCCCTTTTAGCACTTTAAAGTGTATATGTATCAATATACCACAATTTTATGAAATGTGGGTATATGTAAAACGTAAAAACCATATTGTTTGAATTTAATCACTTTTCTTTCTATTTTACAAGTACTTAAACATTTTCGATATAGTTTAATCTTTCAAAGTTGAGTTCTACTGGATTTGCTATTACACGACAAACGAAAAGGGACTGAATGCTCATATACAGAATCAGTCCCTTTTTATCCAAAGTATTTACTTTTTCTTATAAAAAAATGTGTCGACCGTTTCAAATTGATATTTTCCTGGGGTGAATATTTGCTCTGTACCTCCTACAAAAAGGACCCCGCACCCCGCCGCTTTTTAGTGATGCACTGAATTTTTCATATAATAAATTTTTGGCTTCTTCAGTGAAATAAATTAAAACATTGCGGCAAACGATTAAATCCAACTCCTTTTCGAACCGGTCAGAGAGAAGGTTTTGCTTTTTAAATGTCACCCTTCTCTTGATTTCATCATCGACACGATAAAACTCCGCCTTTTTTTCAAAGTATTTCCTTTTGATTTTTTCAGGCACTTCATTTAAGGAACGTTCAGGATACATCCCCAATTTCACTCGCGCCAATACATTTTCATCCAGATCCGTCGCCAATATCTCTATCTGGCTAAGTGGAACCAGATTGGACAATATCATTGCAATCGTATATGGTTCCTCGCCAGTTGAACAGGCTGCACTCCAAATTTTCAACTTTTTTTTACTTGCCAATAATTCAGGAAGGATTTTCCGCTCCAACACTTCCCATCTTTTCGCATTTCTATAAAATTCGGAAACATTGATTGTCATTCTATCCAAAAGTTCATTTAAAACTTCGGGATTGGTTTGAATGTCTTTATAGTATTCACGAAATGAATGATATCCTCTTTTTTCATATAGAGTTGTTAGTCGCCTTTTCATTTGCCCTTCCTTATATAGTGCCAAATCAATTACCTGTCAACATTTTGATATTACGAATAAACTCTTCATATTCTTGAGGCATTCCTACGACTCCCCTGCACATAATTATTTTAAGTGGTCCTTCCCTTTATATATCGGAGAGTGCCATTTTTTCTTTAAACTAAAATAATTCCTTACCTTGCCGGGAAACTAAATAAGCAATACAAAAAAAGCGGGTTCCATCGCATAATGACGATGGAACCCGCTTTTTATAGAGTGATCGTATTAATTAATAAACCCACTCGCTTACAAGTTTAGAATACTCAACAATTTCTTCTTCTTTGAAGAATAAACCGATTTCACGTACAGCGCTTTCAGCTGAATCAGATCCGTGAATGATGTTTTTGCCGACAGTTACGGCAAAATCGCCACGAATTGTTGCTGCTGCTGCATCTTTAGGGTTAGTCGCACCCATCATTTGACGTGCAGTAGCGATTACGTTTTCACCTTCCCAAACCATTGCGAAGACAGGACCTGAAGTAATGAAGTCCACTAATTCGCCAAAGAAAGGACGTTCTTTGTGCTCGCCATAATGTTGCTCGGCCAATTCTTGAGAAATTACCATTAATTTTGCTCCTGCAAGAAGGAAGCCTTTCTTTTCAAAACGGGAAACGATTTCACCGATTAGATTGCGTTGAACGCCGTCAGGCTTAACCATTAAAAATGTTCTTTCCATGAATGTCACTCCTAATATGTATCATTGTTATTTGCCTATATAAGGCAATACTTTTAGAATATTACCATTGTTTGATGAGTTTCGCAACTCCCATTATCAAAACTTTCTTTTTCCGATATTTTTCGCGATGTCCGATAAAGTTTTTCTAGCTTTAATGGCAGGAAGGCCTTTCAATTCAGTAAAAGCCTTTTCTAAATACATATCACTGATCCTCGCTGCCTGTTCAATGGCACCGGAAGTTTTTATCGCATCGATTATATGGGACATTTCGTCTTTTGGCGTATCTTCCCGAACTGTTTCGATAAGCTTTTTTAACTTTGGATCTTCCATAGCAATCAAAACGGGCAAAGTGATATTACCTTGAATCAAATCACTGCCGGCTGGTTTCCCAAGCTCTTCTTCCGAAGCCGTAAAATCCAATATATCATCGGTGATTTGATAGGACATACCGACATAATATCCGAATTTAAATAGCTTTTGATGAACCCTTTCTTCAACACCTGCTGAAATGGCTCCCAACTGGCAGCTAGATGCAATGAGCAATGCCGTTTTCCGTTTGATCCTTCTAAAGTATATCCGCCAATTCTGTTCGAAATTGTACTTATCTTTTATTTGTTCAATTTCCCCAAGACATAGTTCAACCATAGTATCTGCGAGAATTTGATGCGCAAGCGGTGACTCGATAACCGCCATCATTTCCAGTGCACGAGCAAAAATGAAGTCGCCTGTGTACATGGCGACGCGATTATCCCATTTTGACTTAATGGTAGCCGATCCCCTGCGTAAATCCGCATCATCCACAACATCATCATGTACAAGGGAGGCCGTATGGATGAGTTCCAAAGTCGCTGCGACATGCTTTACGACATGAATATCATAGTTGCCAAACTTCGCACCCAATAGGACGAATACCGGACGGATCCGTTTTCCACCGGATTGCAGTAAATGCAGGGAAGCTTCCCTTAAAACCGTGGAATCCGCTTCAATTGCGGCTTCCAGTTCTTTTTCTATTAATTGCAAATCTGCATTCAAAAATGAATACATCATTTTAAATTTCATACATTCCACCCAGCTTTGTCCATTGCTATTCTGCTTATTTTGAAGGCTTGTACCCGAAATGTGTTGCTGCTACCCCGCCGAAATGGGCCTTATAACTGACATTATCCATTCCTGCCTGCTTAAACATGTTTTCAAGCTTTTTCATGCCTGGGAAATCCCGGGCTGATTCCTGCAGCCATGAGTATTCACTATAGCTTTTTGCGAATAATTTGCCGAACATGGGCATAATGAAACGGAAATAAAAATAATAGCCCTGTTTAAAGCCTAGCATCGTTGGCTGTGATGTATCCAGGCAAACGACCATTCCACCCGGCTTGGCTACACGGTTTAACTCTTTAAGCACTTTCATGTAATCAGGGACATTCCGCAGCCCGAAACCGATCGTGACATAGTCAAAGCTATTATCCTCAAAAGGAAGTTCCATTGCATTCCCATGCATTAGGGAAACTTGATCTAGATTGAGTTCATTCACCTTTTGTTCGCCGATTTTCAGCATGTTCTTACTAAAATCCAGACCAACAACCTTTCCTTCTGGTCCTACTTCATTAGCAAGGGCAATGGTCCAGTCCGCTGTTCCACAGCATACATCCAGTGCATGGGCGCCTTTTGGGACATTCATGATGGCCATTGTAGCCTTCCGCCATTTAAGATGCTGTTTAAAGCTGATGAGGGAATTCATCTTGTCATAATTTCCGTAAATCTTTTCAAAGACATGATGAACTTTTTGCTCTTTAGACTGCTCCATGATTCACCCTTCTTTCACATATGAATTTGCCATACTCTCTGTTTGTTCCAAGATGGCCTTCACTCTTTCCTGTAGTTCATCATCCAACTTTGCCAGCTTCCGCATCGAGCGCTCTACGGATTGCCTGGCATCCCTCAGGCACTTGTCGAATTGGGTGCGTACCTGTTCTTCCTTTTCCGAAATGGGAACATCCCCACCGATCGAGTCATCAAAAGGCATTTCCCTTAGGACATCAAAAACTATTGATTCCCCCGACTTCATATAACTTCTCTTCTCGGCATGCAACCGTTTTAAAAGCAGCAGATCTTCCGATATTTCTAACCAGGCAGGCTCATTATAGTAATCCGACAGTTTCTGAATCAGCGAAGCCTCGATCGCTTTTATCGTCATTAAAAGCGTTGGTACATCTTGAATCGACCCTTGTTGGTAAAGAATGATTTTATTATCATTTATTTTTTTTATCGCGCTTGAAAGGATACGGATCATATCAACATTACCTATACTGGCAAGCCCTTGATAATATAAGCCACTATAGTAATCACCGGCAAGCACTTGTAATTGACGATTTTTCAATACTTTGGGCGACTCGATCCCTTCACCCGAATTCGAGACGATTTCATGGGTATCCAGAGCTATTTGCACTAACATGGTTGAAATGATGTATTGATTCCGTTTTTCACTTTTAACGTCCAAATCGTTAAACAATCCCCAAAGCAACATCAGTTTATCTTCGTCCAAGCTTGGCTTTTGTATATACTTCAATAAATATGGATGTTGAGCTTTCGTTTCTATTAATCGTTTTAATTGCCTTATGTCGTCCGTTATGTTTAACAATTGAGATCACCCTTGCATCCCCGAAAGATAATTTTTTTCATACATATTGGTTTCTGTCTGTGTAAAATACACATTATTATACCATAAAAACAATCAGATGAAATGGTCAACGTTTATAAAATGAAACTTCCAAAAACAAGGAAATCATCGACTTTTGCTCTTCAAAAAATGGATGCGGGAAATTTACAGCTTGTTAAACGCGATATCAGGTGATTGATTTATAATTAACCAAGCATTGAGAAACGATCATTTGTCAGGTGAATTCTTTTTGGAATCACTTTCTATCTCTCCGAATGGAGTATAGACCTTTGCATGGCCCCTGATTTTAATTGCCGAGGTATGCTCCGTGAATTGTGCGATCATCACCTCTCCTGAGTCCAGTTTTTCGGAGTGGTGAAACTTGGTGTCCGTTCCCCTTGTCAACCCGATGACATTCACACTATCCTCAATGGCTTTGATTACGACAAAATCATTCAGAATCTTTTTATCATTCATTTTTTCCTGCCCCCATATCCTTAGTCTTTAATGAATGCCAGTACTTCAGCTCTAGTACGGTGATCCTTCGCAAACGTTCCCCTTACAGCTGAAGTCACTGTTTTAGATCCGGGTTTTTTCACGCCTCGCATGGTCATGCACATATGTTCAGCCTCTACTACAACCATTACACCATGAGGCTCGAGCTTTTCCATTATCGAGTCTGCAACTGTAGAAGTGATGCGCTCTTGAAGCTGCGGACGCTTCGATACAGCCTCAACCGCCCGTGCCAATTTGCTTAAACCAGTCACTTTTCCGTTTTTCGGAATATATGCTACATGGGCTTTCCCGTAAAAAGGGACTAAATGATGTTCACATACCGAGTAAAACGGAATATCCTTTACAAGTACGAGTTCTTCATGGTCCTCCCCAAAAACAGTATCGAAATATTCCTTTGGATCCTGATTAAGTCCAGAAAAAATTTCTTCATACATTCTGGCTACCCGAGCAGGAGTATCCAGCAGTCCTTCCCTCGTTGGGTCTTCCCCTACAGCCTCGAGAAGCATTTTAACCGCTTCTTCTAATTTGGCATGATCAACATTAGCCATTTTTTGTACCTCCTAAAAAATCAATAATATTATGTATTCAGATAAAAAATCCAAAGCGCGTTGCACCCGGAAATCCATAATTGCAATTATTAAGCGACCGATTACCCATAGATTGATGCCCTTTAAAGGCAGTTTCGTCGGAAGCGGTATTCGGATGGTCATTTCCTTGTGAAGGATTTACCATCTGCAGCGTTTCGAAAATATTCACTGTCTTTTATATTATCACAGATGGAAATTAAGAAGCAAAAAAAGGACCGCGTTTTCACGCGGCCCTTTTCGGTTAAGCACCCGTATGTAATGGTAGAATTACTTCACTGCATCTTTCAGCGCTTTACCGGGTTTGAAAGCTGGCACTTTGCTAGCTGCAATTTCGATTTCGTCACCAGTTTGTGGGTTACGGCCTTTACGAGCCGCACGTTCACGAACTTCAAAGTTACCAAAACCAATCAATTGGACTTTATCACCGTTTTTTAGAGCTTCTAAGATTGTATCAAAAACAGCATCAACAGCTTTTGTAGCGTCTTTCTTAGAAATTTCAGTTGCTGTAACAACTTCATTAATTAATTCTGTTTTGTTCATGCCATTCACCTCCTCCCAAAAGGGATCTTTATAAAAAATCATTATTACAACACTATAATAGTGATTTGATATTAGTTTTAGTCAAAAAATTTTCATTCCCTGGCAATCATGGATTACCAAGCCCGATTAATTTCCAAATAATTCATCCGGAAATTTATAAATAGGTTGAAATCGCTGTTATAACGCGTTTTCTGTATGTAGATTATCACAAATCCTATTAGCTTAGCAAGGGAATTCAAAAAATAATGGGAATCTTTTCATTAATAATTGTATATATTATAAATTTTGTCTTTCGCTATTCATCATTTCCCTTTTTTATAGAAATTAAACTTATTATATTGCTGAAAATCGCTTAACCACAGGGTTTTTTCAAGATTATACTAAAAAACAGCAGATCATTTCAAATATTAGCATTCATAAATGATATTTTTCCTGTGATCCTGCCATTCATCCCATGCAAAAAGACCAATCCATAAATGGAGTTGGTCCAGCTTTTAAACGTTTACTATAAGATGATGGCAATCAATCCCCCACTGCCCTCATTAATAATCCTCTCCAGTGTTTCTTTCAATTTATAGCGTGCATTGTCTGGCATCATCGCTAATTTCACTTGTATGCCTTCCCTTACGTAGGAACTTAGGCTTCTGCCAAAAATATCGGAGTTCCAAATGGAAAGTGGATTGTCTTCGAAATCCTGCATCAGATACCGCACTAATTCCTCACTTTGCTTTTCCGTACCGATGATTGGTGAGAATTCGGATTCGACATCGACCTTAATCATATGGATGGAAGGAGCTACGGCTTTTAGCCTGACACCGAACCTGGCTCCCTGACGGATGATTTCCGGTTCATCGAGACTCATATCATTAAGGGATGGGGCTGCAACACCATATCCAGTTTGTTTGACCATTCTTAGTGCATCGGCCACCTGATCATATTCTGCTTTAGCATACGCAAAGTCCTGCATCAATGATAACAGATGATCCTTGCCCCGGATCTCTACACCGACAATTTCCTTCAGGATATCATCATAGAGTTCATCAGGGGCGTATAGGTCTATTTCTGCAACACCCTGCCCCATTTCAATGCCTGCAAGCGCGGCACGGTCAATGAACTCGAATTCATTGAAATGACCGACTACACGATCTACATCCCTCAGGCGTTTAATGTCCTTGACGGTCTCTTTAACCGCGTCCTGGTAACTTTCCCTCAACCAATGATCCTCGCGCAGAACCATTACCCAGCTCGGGAGATTAACATTGACCTCAAGAACAGGAAATTCGTACAGGGCCTCGCGCAGTACGCTATAAACATCCGATTCCCGCATTCCTTCGACACTCATGGCCAATACAGGGATATCATACTTTTCCTGCAGGGATTCCTTCAGTGCTACCGTATTCGGGTGGTGGGGCTGAACGGAATTGACAATCATGATAAATGGCTTGCCAACCTCCTTCAATTCTTCGACAACCCTTTCCTCGGCCTCTAAATAATCACTTCTCGGAATTTCTCCTATCGATCCATCCGTCGTAACGACTACGCCTAATGTGGAATGATCCTGAATTACTTTTCGAGTACCGATCTCAGCCGCTTCATTGAACGGAATCGGTTCTTCATACCAAGGCGTGTGAATCATGCGGGGACCATTTTCATCTTCATACCCTTTAGCCCCGGGTATTGTATAACCGACACAATCGACTAAACGGATGTTCACGTCGAGGCCTTCAGCTACTTGAATCGATGCTGCCTGGTTCGGTACGAATTTTGGTTCCGTCGTCATAATCGTCTTTCCGGCTGCACTTTGAGGTAATTCATCCTGTGCCCTGGCACGGTCCGCCTCTGACGGAATATTCGGAATGACGACTAGCTCCATGAATTTTTTAATAAATGTGGATTTCCCAGTCCTGACGGCACCGACCACCCCCAAGTATATATCGCCACCGGTCCGTTCAGCTATATCTTTAAAAATATCTACCTTTTCCAAGGTATCCCCTCCCGAATTAGAGTTTTGGGATTTCGTTTATCCATTTGCATTTATTTAGGACATTATATATCTATGATGTTGTCCTAAAAATTTATTCCAATTATTTCCCTGGTTCAATCCCTTCCTCCACCAGAAATTTTATATAAGGGTTGTTATTTTAAAAGTAAGATGAAATAAAGATAAAAGAAATAACCCTTCCCCTACAATATATTTTGCAGAAGAAGGGTTATGCCTATTTTGTAAGAAATATTGGATTATTTGTTTTTCCATCAATTGTATATGGCAATGAATAGGCAGGGACGAACTCCGAACTCTGAACCAGCAGTTCCCGGATATCTTCACCTGGCTTAATTTCCCCCTCATGCTTCTTTACAGCCTCAAGTAAATCCGGGGTATAATCAACAAAAATACTGCCTTGACCATCTACTACAAGATATAAGTCTTTTTGTGAAAATGGGCTCGTGACCGTCGGAGCTTCCTTCAGGCCCATTTTCTCATAATCAAGAGTGAAGACATTATCGGATAACCTTTCCTTAAATGGCGGGTATCCGTTGCTTTGCTGATAAGCAGTCAATCTCAAGGAAACATCCTGAATCTTCTGCGCCATCCTGACATCCAACAGCTTTACAGTAGGATTTTTTTCAACATTTACGAGGATGTATTGAAAGACGCCTCCCGATTCAAAGGCATTGTCTGGCGGTTCAGCCATATACCTCGGTGAAATCTTAGAAAATTTTATGACATATTTTTGATAAATCGGTGTTTCAGCATCTTTTGTAACGATGGGCAGTATGCCGCCTTCATCTTTCTGAAATTGATCCACTGCACTTTGGACTGTTTGTATTTGCTCTTTATAAGGCAGTTGGTTTTGCATTTTTTGCTTCTCCGGATATAAGCAGCCGGATAATGATACAGAGATGCATAATAAACATAATATTTTGAAAAAATTTCTCATCATTTCTCCTCACCTATCAAGTGGTTGGCCCGCTAAGAACAACGATAAGGATGATCAAGCCGGCTAGAATCATAAGTATGTATGCGATAATTGCTGTCAAGACTCTCCAAAAACCTTTTAATTTATAACGGCTTAAGTAGATTAGAAATATAGAGATAACCATAAAGCCCATAGCTATAAAGGATATCCACATTTTTTGCAGAGCAGGTGTCATATCTTCATCACTCCTTTTTCCAGAAATTATTATAACATACCAAATTACGTTAAAGGAATTAAATCCTTGTCCAATCTGTGTAATTCCCGTTTTCATGACTCATTTTTCGTGAAAAAAATTTCTGTGGAGCAGTTATAAAACGAAAAATATGTAAGTAATCCCCACACCCTCTCCCTCCAATCAAAAAAAACAGCCCAAAGGCTGTTTTTCTGCTTACTTAAATTAAGATTGAAGCGTCGGCAAAACGTCTTTAAACGCTTTAATGACTGTATCGACTTCATCCAACTGAATAGTCAATGAAGGCTCAATCCTGATTGTTTTGGAATTTATAAGCGTACCTGCTACCAAGATGCCTTTATCAAAGAGGGCTTTTGAGAATTCATAACCCACTTCATCTTTATGGAACTCAATACCAATCATCAAACCTTGGCCGCGGATCTCCAAAACCTTATCTTTGTGCTCATCTGCCACTTCCCTTAACCCATTTAAGAAATATTCACCAACTTCTGCAGCACGCTGCGGTAAGTTTTCTTCCAAAAGTACGTCGATCGTAGCAATGGCCGCAGCACAAGCTAGTGGATTTCCTCCAAATGTCGTAGTGTGCATGAATGGATTGTCGAACCAGCTTTTAAACACTTTCTCATTGGCTACAACAGCCCCTGCAGGCATTACTCCGCCGCCAAATGCTTTCGCTAAACAAATAATGTCCGGAACAACATCATATAGTTGGGATGCAAACATTTTACCTGTACGGCCCATTCCAGTTTGCACTTCATCCAATATTAATAACGCATCATATTCGTCACATAATGCCCGAACCTGCTTTAAATAACCTTGCGGAGGAAGAATGACCCCTCCTTCACCCTGGATTGGCTCCAACAGCACAGCAGCAACATCTTCACCGACCAACGCACAACTTTCAAACGTTTTTCTCATCATATCCACATCACCAAAAGGTACATGACGCACACCTGGGATCAATGGAATGAACGGTTTTCTGAACATGCCCTTTGCCGTTGCCGATAGTGAACCAAGGCTTTTCCCATGAAATGATTTTGTCGTGGAAATGATCGTGTGTCGGTCACTGTACATTTTGGCCAACTTAAGTGCAGCCTCCACGCTCTCGGTACCGCTATTCGTAAAGAACGAGTATTTTAGATCTCCCGGTGTGATTTCAGCAAGGATCTTGGCAAGCATTGCACGTAATGGATCAAGTAAGTCCTGGCTATGAAGGGCTTGTCTTTGCAATTGATCGGTTACAGCCTTTACTACTTTAGGGTTACGGTGGCCTACATTATAAATACCAAATCCACCTAAACAATCAATATATTTTTTTCCATTTACATCCGTAAAACAAGAACCTTGATCAGACCACTCCACCGAAGCGAATTGTGTGTCTTTAGTGACCGTCTTGCGGTATTCCAAAAACCCTGGGTTTACATGGTTACGGAAATTCTCGACCGTTTCTTTTGTTACCCACTGTGCATCTTCTTTTGAAATTTCTTTTTGTTCGATTAATTGAAGCACTTTTTTAATATAATCTTGGGTTGATGATTGGTTAGCTTGAGTGTTTTTACTTTCTACGTTAATTGACATTTTTTTAATCTCCTTTTTTTATAACTTTAGTGGATGGTTAATGAAGTTTGCTTCTTTATGAAACTTTGATGCTTACCTCCCTTTTTTCTTATACTTATTAATCAAGCAAGAACCATGCCAAGTTAAACATCCAATAAAATCGCATTTTTTTTGATAAATCACTCCGATACTATGCAAATATGCATATCGTTATTTCCCTTTGCATAATCATCTTGAAAATCATTAAAAGCTTCCCTAATGCCGTCAATAAAAATAAAAGACGTTGCCAAGTGATTTTCATCACTCGGCAACGTCTTTTATTCAAAATGCATTGTTTTCGATTTTCTTACTCTGTTCAGCTAACACTTTTTGATACTTCCTGCTCACTGACGATTGACTTATCCCGAGCGCTTTAGCCGCTTTGGTCGTGGTTTTATACTGTTTCATGGCAAGCATGATCAATTGTTCTTCGACATGATCCTGTGCTTCCTGCAGTGGAAGAATTCTCGTAATGATGGGTTTCGTTTGTTTAAAGTCACTGCCCACAGGTATGAACCTTTGAATGAAGTCAGCATCGATCATCTCCTCATCTGCAGAAACAACCAATCTTTCAATCATGTTCTGCAACTCACGAATGTTCCCCGGCCACGTATAGACTTCCAGTATATTTAATGCATCGGGGGAAAAGTGGTAATTCCGCTGATACCTTTCATTCAGTTTTTGCAGGAAATGAAAGGCTAGCGGTGGTATATCCTCCGGCCTCTCCCTTAAAGGGGGCACATGTATGGGTATGACGTTCAATCGATAGAATAAATCTTCTCTGAACGTGCCCATCTCGACCATTTTTTCCAGACTCTTATTCGTGGCTGCAACAATTTGAACATCAATGGAAATGGGCGTAGTGCTGCCAATAGGAATCACTTCCTGTTCCTGGAGGACCCGCAGCAGCTTGACTTGCAGATGTATTGGCATGTCACCCACTTCATCGAGGAATAAAACACCTTTATTGGCCTGTTGAAAGTATCCTACCTTCCCATTTTTATCCGCTCCTGTAAAGGAACCCTTCGTATAACCAAACAATTCACTTTCGAGGAGGTTTTCCGGAATCGCCCCGCAATTAATCTTCAGGAAAGGTTGCTTAGATCGCCTGCCCATTTTATGAATGGCTTCGGCTATCACTTCTTTACCTACTCCCGACTCCCCATTGATTAATACAGTAGATGAAAAATGAGCGATTTTCTTAACTTGGCTGATTATCTGCTCCATTTTAGGACTTGCAAAAACCAACTCCTTATAAAATTGATCTTGTTTTTTGAAAGAGTCCAGTTCTTTCCTCATTTCATTTAATTCCGATTTCAATTGCGTCGTTTCCGTTATATCCCTTGACGCAATGACTATTCGATCTATATCCCCTTTTTCATTGAACACAGGGGTGCCCACGGATAGGACTTTCTTATTCATTTTCGTATCCTGGACAATCGATACTTTCTTTTTTTGTTCAAGGACTAACCGGGTGACCGAAGGATTAAAAATCCCTTCATCTTCTAATTGCAAGAGATTCTTCCCTATATAGTCTTTTAAGTTCTTCCCCCAGAATCCTGAGATGATGCTGTCACTATAGCGCAGCAGTTCTCCTTTTTGATTGACTACAAGTATTTCATCATAGATATTCGCCAAAATGGCATTCAAGTCTTTATTCGAGCTTTTTATCAATTCTATTTCCATGGCCATTTCCTCAACCATCGGTAAATCCTGAACGATGATGATCAGGCCTTCGACTTCTTTTTCATGGTTCAGAATCGGGCTATAGTCGACAAGCACACTCATGACATCAGTAATCTCCAGCTGATTCAGAATACTGCTCCCGCTGGCAAACACGCTATGTATATGCTGCTTATTGAAGATGTTCGCAGCAGGTTCATTAAGGACTTGTTCAGAAGGCTTTTTTATCATCTTCAAGCCTGATTCATTAAAGTTCACGATATTTTTTTCTTTATCAGCCACAAAAATCCCCATAGGAATGGAGGTTAAAATCACATTTAGCAGGTCTAAATTTTGTTTGCTGTCCTGCTTGAATAATTCAGCTAATACATCTTCCCTTTTTACATAACCGGTTAGCAGGCCATCATCCGTTTTTATCAGTACGATAGGTTCACCGATAATTTGAAACAGAAGCGGCAAGGAAATGTTAGGGTGCAATTTACAGACATTATCAATCGAAAAAGCATACTGTAAAAGCTGATCGACTGTCGTTATTTTTTCATTTAACGGGAGGTCATCCATGCGGATATACGCAAACACTTGATTTTCCTTCATAAGAAAGAAGAAAGGTTCCTGTATCTCATGAATTTTTTGGTCTGAAAATGTAGGCTGATCAATTGTTATAGTTATGAATGGTCTTATTTTATCATCCGGAATAGATAACACATTTTCACTCTCCTTTTGTAACCTAACCTATATTTTATCACAATTCTGAATTGCAAGATAAAAAATAACATGCACCATTTCTCAATATCCATCATTTACCTTTATTCATTCCACAACAAAAGGGTCCTTTAATGGACCCTTTTGACTTAATAACATGGTATGCACCTTATTTTATAAAGGACCGCTCACCTTTTCTTAGCCTTTTGCATACCCCTGCTTGTTATGATTCGAGGATGGTCGTCCTCGCCCTGAGCTTTTTATAAAGACAGGGCAGCTTCCACCATACCGTCCTTACAGTTCCATACCTGTTTGCAAAGTTTTAAAAAAACACTTTAAGAACTCAATGGTATTTGCTTTCAAAACTTCTGCTACCGTCACTTTTCCTTGTTCCCCGTATGTAATATCACAGATGGATTAAACGATGAATATGACCATGAAAAGCAAGGCGACTATCGTTAGTATAGCAATTGCTTTCGAGCCATTTTCATCCCCATGACATTGATAAACGTCACAATAATCAGTAAATTCAGCACACACATAAGCCGGTACAGAAGTTATGCTGTAAATAAAAGGGCATTAACGTCCTCTTCATTTTCTCATCAGCCATATAACAACCTCCCTTGTTTCATGAATGCAATAGATTCACTGTGCTTTTTCAAAACGGAATAGCGGGGGGGATTCCGTAAACCATTTTGTCCGATACAGAAGATAGCCAATCCCAATTACCGCCCAGACAATTCCTAAAATCAATGAACTCATCTCGAGATTAAGCCAAAGGATGAAGACCGAAGCCGCGCCTAAAACCGGGGAAAGAATAGTTGAAAGAAACCCTTTAATCGTTCTGAAGCTATTGTTTCTTATTGCGTGGACGATTACGCAAATATTCACGAAGGTAAAAGCGATTAAAGCCCCAAAGTTTATGAGGGAAGCGGCCGTAACCAAATCAAGGAATAAGGCAACCAATGATATGGACCCGACAAATATGACATTAAAAAATGGCGTGTTGTATTTGGGGTGGATAAACCCAAATAGTTTTTTCGGGATCATTTGGTCACGCCCCATGACATATAGCAACCTAGAAACACTAGCATGAGATGCAAGACCGGAGGCAAGGGTCCCGCATAATGTTCCTGCAAGAAAGAAAGCCTGAAATAACTTTCCGCCAACGAAAAGGGCAATTTCCGGAGAAGCTGCTTCAGAATCGCTAAAACGGGAAACATCCGGGAAAAATAACTGTGTAAAGAATGATGCCGTCACAAATAATCCCCCTCCGATAAGGGCAGTCAAAAAGATGGCCCGGGGAACCGTTTTGGATGGATTCAAGGTTTCCTCCGATAAAGTAGTGACTGCGTCAAACCCCAAGAATGAAAAACAAAGGATTGTAGCACCGGATATGAGCGTCGACATTTCCAAATGCGGCCCGATGAATGGCTGAACCGACAAGACCTCTCCAGTGCCTTCTCCACTCATGACTCCTTTAACGACAAGTGCCACAAAAATAACGATGACCAACATTTGAAAAAAAACAAGGAAGCTATTAAAGTTGGCTGCAAAATTAACATTGAATAAGTTAATGAATGTCATTAAAAGGACAAATGCCACCACCCATATCCACGGGTATACTTCCGGAAAAAGAGCAGTTAAGTATATTTTTGTTAAAATGCCGTTCACCATTGGTAAAAATAAATAATCGAGTAACGAAGACCACCCGACAAGGAAGCCTAAATGTGGATTAATCGTTTTTTGTGTGTAAGTATAGGATGAACCTGCCTGTGGATAGATTTTCACCATTTTTCCATAACTTGCTGCAGTAAACAACATCGCTGAAAGAGCAATGACATATGCGGTTGGCACATGCCCCCCCGTTTTTTCGGAAACTATCCCGAATGTATCAAAAACAACCATCGGCGTCATATATCCAACACCAAGCAATACGATATGCCATAAGTTTAAGGACCTTTTCAGTTTACCTGTTTGCATGTATCATTCCCCTTCCTTTTTTAGCGAGAAAAGTAAACTAACTTTTCTGGCCTCCCTTATAATTTTTTGGTCATATTACACTTCGCAATTTTCATACCAAAAAAAACAGTCGATTTTTAACAATAAACAAGGAAATATGTAGAATGATTTATGCAAAACTGAATAACCTATTCGATTATTCATAAATCAAAAAAGAACTGATGATTTTTAGACCATAAAAAAAAAGCAGAAGATATCTGGATATCTTCTGCTCATTTGACTAAATCCCCCGTGCCGAGGTCAAATTACTAGTTTACTTTCGTTGCATTGTATGCTGATACACGGCAAGGCGCATCATCAAATGCCTAATTTAATGAAATTCTTTTATGAAAATCAACAAATTGGAGGTTAATCCTGCTGCCTGCTATCCAATATGTTATAAAGTTCTTCCATCTCATTCGTTTTTGAACGATTCATCAAAAGGTCAACAGCCTTTTTCACTTCTTCCCCATTGAATAAAACATCGTACAAGGCTTCTGTGATCGGCATGTTCACTTCGTACTTTTGGGCTAGTTGATAGGCTGCTTTAGTGGTTCTGACACCTTCAACGACCATACCCATGTTTTCCAAAACTTCTTCAAGCTTTTGCCCTTTACCAAGCATATTCCCAGCTCTCCAATTACGGGAATGAACGCTTGTACAAGTGACGATCAAGTCGCCAATCCCAGCTAAACCTGAAAACGTTAGTGGGTTAGCCCCCATGGCCACCCCTAGACGGGATATTTCAGCCAATCCCCGTGTCATTAATGCAGCCTTGGCATTATCCCCATAGCCTAAACCATCCGTAATGCCGGCAGCCAAAGCGATGATGTTCTTTAATGCCCCACCGATTTCAACACCAATCAAGTCCGGATTTGTATAGACACGGAAATTATTATTGATAAAGATGTCCTGAACCCTTTCGGCAGCTTTCATATTCTTTGAAGAAACGGCAACTGTTGTCGGGTGACGTAAACTGACTTCTTCTGCATGGCTCGGTCCAGAAAGAACCACTATATCTTTAAGCCAATCCGCCGAAGAGACTTCTTCAATCATTTCTGATATACGAAGCAGTGTATCAGGTTCAATTCCTTTACTCACATGAACGATCGTCAATGGTTTATCATGAGCCTCTTTAATCTGACCAAGCACTTCCCTGTAGGCTTTTGTCGGCACCGCCAAAATAATTATTTCAATCCCGGCCAACGCTTCCTTAAGGGAAGAATAACCTTTAATCCCCAAAGGCAATTCAATCCCAGGCAAGTATTTTTCATTCGTATGATTTTGATTGATTTCATCGATTTGTTTCTGATTATGTCCCCACAATCTCACTTCATGCTGGTTATCGGCGATTACGAGCGCTAAAGCAGTTCCCCAGCTCCCCGCTCCAATCACTGCGATACTTTCTTTTTCTTTTACCACGGTATAACCACCTTTACTATTTTCTCTGGCGTCCAAAAATTCGTATTGGTGTTCCTTCAAAACCAAAGGCATCCCTAATTCGATTTTCTAAAAATCTCTCATATGAAAAATGCAATAACTCCGGATCGTTAACGAATACAACGAAAGTTGGCGGCTTGATCGCTACCTGAGTCGTATAATAAATTTTCAAACGGTTGCCATTATGAGTCGGTGTCGGATTCATCGCAACGGCATCCATGACCACTTCATTCAAGACATTTGTCTGAACCCGGATAGCATGATTCTCACTAGCCTGATCAATGACCGGAATTAATGTATGTGTCCGTTTTTTCGTTAAGGCAGAAAGATAAATGATTGGCGCATAATCCAAGAATAGGAAATGGGCACGGATCTTTTCTTCAAAATCCTTCATCGTTTTTTCATCTTTCTCGATGGCATCCCACTTATTGACGACGATGATGACCGCCCTACCCGCTTCATGGGCATATCCCGCAATTTTCTTATCCTGCTCACGAATTCCTTCTTCAGCGTTCAGGACTACAAGAACAACGTCTGAACGTTCAATTGCCCTTAATGCACGAAGTACGCTATATTTTTCCGTGCTTTCATACACCTTGCCTTTTTTCCGCATCCCTGCTGTATCAATAATGACATACTCTTTGCCATTATATTTATAAGGAGAGTCAATCGCGTCGCGAGTAGTACCTTCAATATCACTTACAATGACACGTTCTTCACCTAACAATGCATTGACCAAAGATGATTTACCTACGTTCGGTCTTCCAATCAAACTGAATTTAATGACATCATCAGCATAATCCGGGCCGTCAAATTTAGGGAAATGTTTGGCCGCTTCATCCAGAAGGTCACCAAGACCAAGTCCATGAGACCCGGAGATCGGGAATGGATCCCCAAAACCTAACGCATAGAAATCATAAATTTGATCTTTCATTTCTGGGTTATCAACTTTATTTACTGCAAGGACAACTGGCTTTCTCGATTTATAGAGTATCTTAGCTACTTCTTCATCAGCAGCCGTTACCCCTTCACGACCATTCGTCATAAAAATTATCACATCAGCTTCGTCGATGGCAATTTCAGCCTGCTGGCGAATTTGTTCCAGGAACGGCTCGTCACCGATATCAATTCCACCTGTATCAATTATGTTAAAATCATGTGTTAACCATTCACCAGAACTATAAATCCTGTCCCGAGTTACTCCAGGAACGTCTTCGACAATCGAAACCCGTTCTCCAACTATTCTATTAAAGATTGTCGATTTTCCCACGTTCGGACGACCGACTATCGCAATTACCGGTTTTGGCATTGCTATTCACCCTTTCTGCTACTATATCTCTGTCAAAGTCACGAAATTCATGAATGCATTTATTACGGTTGCTGTGCATTATTGATTTTCATCATTTCCTTTTAAAGGAAATGGCTGTATCCATCATCATTTAAAGGAATCTTTCATCAGTAAGAAAATCCTAACTGATATTCAGTTAAACTCATCAAGTAGTCACGGGCAGTTTGTCCTCTTGACGCCCCGGTTCAAAAAGAGACGTGAAGCCGAACCTCTGCATGCTCAAACTTGATTATAAACAGCCCAAAAAAATGAAGAAAGCTTCGACATACGGCTTCCTTTTTAATTGTTTAGAGCATTTTACGATTTATCTACAGACCTCTAACTATCCTATAGTAACAAATTTCTCGCCAATCAACAATGATTGTATGAATAAAAGCCTTCCAATTCCAAATGGTTCCATTTATTCTTCTGCCTTTTGATAAAGCGGCTAATACCCCATACCATTTTTCACCATACTCTTCATTGATTAAAATTCTCTTTTCCTTGTTTTGATAAAAATCTCGATTGGGATATTAAATAAATGTATTGGCCAACCATTTCCAACATTCTCCACAGTATGTTTGCGCCCAATACCAGAACTGCATTATCATGCCATGCGTAAGCGAGGGCCACATAAGGTAAAGAGTGGTAAGCAAGTAATCCAGAATATATGATATCTCCCATCATCATCCCCATTAAAAGGACGAACAATCGATGTTTCCAATTTTTAAAAAGTAATAGGATAAGATAATTCAGGAAAATACACAAAAGATAAGAGGGCTTCATGATGAGCCATATCGGATCAAGCAAAGAAAAAAGTTGAAAACTGGCATAAGCGAGAGTGATAATAAGACTTCCGCTGATCAGTTCCATCATCTTGATGATTGATTTCTTCCTAATATACACACACATTATAAAGAAAAGGTACGGTCCACTCAAATGAACGGAAACCAATGGAGCCTCCAGTTTATAGCCCGCTATTACCATAACGGCTAATAGATGAAAAAGAAAATCAAAACGAAAGGGAACCGTTTTCGGAATAAAAAACATGACAATGACCCAAACTATCCATGAAATCCAATAAAATATAATTCCATCCATGCAACGTCCCCCTTTTAGGAACATTATGGCTTGTTAATTCAAAGTATAAACATAAAGCACGGCATTTAATGAAGAAAACCTTCCCCCTATCAATTAAAAGGAGGTGTGAACATGGGAAAAGATCGGCAAGAGAAGAAATTGAAAGAAAGTAAACGGGTGGAGTCCGACAGGGACCAATCACTGGATCATAAAGGGGCAACAAGAATGGAAAGCCCTGAAGAGGCACGAAAAAGGAATAGTTAAGTCTGTCCCTGAACAAAAAGGAAGCATCTCAATTTGTTTCAATTGAGATGCTTCCTTTTGTGGTCATTCATTTAGCATATGCCGAACAATCAATGCCTCTTTGAGATAACCAATGATAGGTATTTCCTTTGATGATTAATTTCGAATTCCTTAGTTCTGGGATATTACCGCACCCGAGTGCAGTCATGATGACCTTCAAATCTTCATGTATGTAATCTATTTCTTTAATCAATTGTTCCAAGCCCAACTCTTTATAGATTTTGAGGAAATGTCCGGCCAATCCGACTCCCTTCGCTCCTAATGCCAGGCTTTTTGTAATTTCCAAAGGGCTTTGAATGCCACCCGACCCAATGACTGAAAGCTGTGGTGAAACATTAACTGCTTCGACAATCGAAGCGGCTGTCGGTATGCCCCATTCATTAAAATATCCGAGTATTTTTGCTCGTCTTTCATTCTCGATTTTAGCAAAATTCGTTCCGCCAAACCCGCCTACATCAATGATCGAAACACCTACGGAATGTAATTGCCGCACCGTTTCCATACTCATCCCAAAGCCAACCTCTTTTACGATGACAGGAATTCCGATCGTTCTGTTGATTTTTTCTATTCTCGAAAGGGTACCCGCAAAATCCCTGTCCCCTTCAGGCATCGTCAATTCCTGGATGACGTTAATATGAATCTGAAGGGCATTGGCCCCGATCATTTCGCTTGCCCGCTTAGCCTGTTCGACTGTTGCTTCACCACCGAGATTACCAATCAACACACCATCAGGATTTTCCTTCCTTACAACTTTATAAGAAGCTTGCTGGCCAGAATCCTTGATGGCTGCCATTTGTGATCCTACCGCCATGGCGATTCCTGTTTCCCTTGCTGCAATGGCTAGGTCACCATTCAATTTTTCGGTTTCAGGACCTCCGCCTCCGGTCATGGCATTTATAAAAATTGGCGAACTTAATTCAAGTTCGCCAACTTCTGCTGTGAGGTTCACATTATTCAAGGAAATACCTGGTAAGCTTTGGTGAATAAACGAAATATCTTCTAGCCCGGTTTTATGCTGCTGTCCTGTCTTTAGCGCAAATTCTATATGATCTAATTTTCGTTGTTTTCTCTCCAAGGCCATCACCATTATTATATTATTTTAGTTTTTTCAATTGATCACCGATCATTTCACCTAGCTGAAAGCCCTTCGATTCTTCTGGGAGCTCATAATCTGATGTGTTGTAATTGGATTGAGGTTCTTCAAGTTCCTTTATGCTCAATGATAGACGTTGATCCGTTTCATTGACTTCCAGCACTTTCACTTTGACAGACTGGCCTTCGTTAAGTACTTCTTGCGGTGTGGCAATATGCTTGTGTGAAATCTGTGAAATATGGACAAGCCCTTCTACCCCTGGAAAAATCTCCACGAATGCACCAAAAGAAACAAGGCGTTTGACGATACCTTCCAGTGTAGAGCCTTTGGGCGCTTTTTCTGCAATGCCTGCCCAAGGTCCCGGAAGGGTATCCTTAATGGAAAGTGAAATCCTTTCATTATCACGATCGATGGATAGTACTTTCACCTGCACCATATCCCCTTCAGAAACGACATCGGATGCCTTGTCGACATGCTGATGGGAAAGCTGGGAAATGTGGACAAGGCCGTCTACGCCTCCAATATCCACGAATGCACCAAAATCGGTAATCCTTTGGACCACGCCCTCAAGCACTTGCCCGCTTTCAATCTTATCCAAAACGTTTGCTTTTTGCTTTTCCTTTTGGTCTTGGACCACTGCCCGATGTGAGAGGATTAAGCGATTCTTGTCTTTCTCAAGCTCAACGATCTTGAATGTTAAAGTTTTGTTTTTGTAATCAGAAAAGTCTTCAACGAAATAGTCTTCTACTAGAGAAGCTGGAACAAAACCACGTACGCCTAGATCTACAACAAGCCCGCCTTTGACGACATCTTTAACTTCTGCCTCAAATACGTCTCCATTTTCAAATTTCAATTCCAGGTCATCCCATGCTTTAAGAGCGTCAATTTTACGTTTTGATAGAATGAGAGCTTCTTCTTCGACTTTAATGACTTCCAGCTCCAATTCATCACCTTCCGAAACGGCATCTGACGCCTTTTCGACATGCAGGCTTGAAAGCTCACTGATGGGTATGATTCCATCAGTCTTGCTGTTTTCCACATCGACAATGACCTGTTTTTCTTCTACCTTTGAAACGGTTGCTTTAACTTGATCCCCTACTTTGTAATTGTTCACTTCTACTTGGTTCATATCTTCTGTCATTACTAACTCCTCCTTAACCCATGACTGATCAGCAAATTTCCTCTTCATCGGCCACATATTTTATTTAAAGTGGTTCAATAAAAACACTTTCCTAATAAAGATAAAAACAGTTTTTTTTAGAGTAATAATGTTATATTCCTTTTCATCGGCAATAAGGAACAATACCCTTATTTTATAAATTCTAACAAAATCAGAAAATTGTCAAGTATGAAGGACTATTTATGCTCGGAAATCAATTTCCCAATATGCTCCATGATGATCTTGGTGGCTTCATCGGCTGATATTTTCTGTTCACGATATTCGGTAAAATTTATTGGAGGACCGTAAACGACCTTCAATGGACGTAAAAATTTATATGGGCCGATGATTGCACACGGTATGATAACGGCATCAGACCGCAACGCAAAAAATCCGGCCCCTGCCAAACCTTCTCCCAATTGACCAGTCTTGCTTCTGGTTCCCTCGGGAAACAGACCAATCGCCTTGCCCTCCTTCAAAAGCTTTAAGCCTTTTCTAAGGGATTCCCGATCGCTATTGCCGCGTTTCACGGGAAATGCATTTACTCTTGGTAATATCCCCTTTAAAACAGGTGCATGAAACAACTCTTCTTTCGCCATGAAATGAATATCCCTTGGAGACGTCATGCCAACTACGGGCGGATCCAAATTATCAATGTGATTGGCACAGATCAATACCCCGCCCTCTTTAGGGATATGTTCCTTTCCGAGTGCTTTAACCCTAAACGAAGGCGTTAAAACGCCTTTTACGATGTTCTTGGCAAATGTGTAAAAATCCAATGTCATCTTTTCCTCTCTTCTATTAAGGACATGATACTTTCTGCAACTTCCTGAATCGATAATGAGGTCGTATCGATTTCGATAGCATCCGCTGCCTTTTTCAATGGCGATACCTCGCGTTCGGAGTCCAGCTTGTCCCTTGTTGCGATTTCTTCCCTTAATTTTTCGATATCTGATGGAAAACCTTTCAATATATTTTCCTGATGCCTCCGCTGTGCCCTTTCATCCACAGAAGCGATTAGAAATACCTTTACTTCGGCGTTTGGTAACACATGCGTACCGATGTCCCTGCCATCCATGACGACACCGCCATTTTCACCTAAGATTTGCTGCCTGCGAACCAATTCCTCCCGGATGCTCCGGTGCTTGGCCACTTCCGAAACGGAACCAGTCACTTCATTGTTCCTGATCTGGGCTGTCACGTCCTCGTTATCCAAGAAAACCAACTGCCCATTTTCACTTGGTCTTAATTCGATTTCCGTATTGGTGAGAACTTCTGATAATGCTTGTTCATCATCAAGAAGAATCTTTTGATTAAGGGCCTTATAGGTAATGGCCCTATACATTGCCCCTGTATCCACATATATGTAATTGAACTTTTCTGCAACAATTTTAGCAACCGTGCTTTTTCCAGCAGCAGCTGGTCCATCGATTGCAACTGATAATTTTTTTTCCATAAATCCTCCCAAGAATCCTACAATCATGCTGATTATTTAGTACCCTTTCATTTTATCACAACTAGCGGGAAAATCATTAATAAAAGGGATGTGTACTTTCAAAATAACCTTTGTTCTTTTTTTGATCGCAACAGCCATCAATAGTGATCCTTTACCTGAAAAACTTCATACAAAAAAAGCGGATCACCTCTTTTACTTATGGGTCCCATTGAATGTTTCAATGATTTTCGTATAATTATTGCTGGTGACACCTTCATACCTCGAGAGCTTGGTCAAATCAAAGATTTGATCCTCCCTGCTCAAAAGGAACTGGAAAAAAAATAAGCAGGCCAATTGGATGATGATCACTTTAATTAATAGTCTTTCAAATGTTTTCATAAGCCGCACCCTCCATCTGTTTATATTAGCAGTATGGATGGAATCTCTGTTTTTCATTCAATCATGTTAAACATACAAGCCTTTTTTCTTTAAATCCGCCTGCTTTTCAAATATAAATCTCATTAATATCTGTACATCATTTTTTGCAGTTTCAAGAAATTGGACGTGCAGCAGCATATTTCCATGCTTTTTCTCCGTCACGCGAATGACTTTGCTTTTTAGCCTTAAATAATGAATCTCACCTGATTTTAACGTAAGCTCCATCCACAGGTATAATTGCGAAACCGATTGAATATTAGTGCCTTTTAAAAGCCTTATTGAAGCTCCGCCTGCACTGATATCCTCCGTTAATGCGCGCAAAGGGGTGAACTCGGAATGTTCTGGATGAATGGCTGTATCCAAGGTTACATCCAGGCGCACGTATTGCCTCCGTTGGATTTTCACAAACGTTTCTGCTTCGGGCAGCAATAGTTGCATCATGGGTATTCTACCTTTCACTTTTCCAAGCACTTCTGAATCACATACATAATCAGCCTGCTATTCATTGGAAAATGTAACGTTGAACTGTGTCTCACCCATGAGAAATGCTATTTTTCCAGTCCCTACATTGATGGGAAAGTCGGTATAGACACAACTCGGTCCCATTTCGACAACCATACAATTGAACGTTTCCTTCTGTTGTTTTAACCATCGTCGTCCACGTCCTTTTTGATCGTAAGGAAACTGCATAATATTACCTACTAATTTTCCTATATAATCCAATTATTATTTAAATCATTATGTCATGAAATAAGAAAAAGGGAAAGTGACTAAGCACATTTCCCCACAACTAATGATTCATGATAATAGTTTAAATTAAATAATATTCTCGTATACAGGTTCGGAATTCTTTAATTTTTCCACCTTTTCTTCTTGACCGGTATCTGCATTAATGAAAATACGGTAGGTATCATCTTTAATCGTACCGAGAAATTCATAACAAAGAACTTCTTCACCGATATCATTGATGATTAGCGCCTTTCCTTCTTCCATTATTTTTACATTATTGTTGATTTTGTCCTTAGCATCTTTCTCGGATATATTCGGATTCCCTATTTCCCTGGTTTTATGTGATTTTAAATACTCGTCGGCTGAAAACCCTATAACAGATCCATCATCCAATGCGATTTTGACCTTGACTGAATCTGGATAAATCTTGACGCCATTTTCTGATGTTACGAAATTCAATAATGCGATATTATCGTATTGAGCACTTTCAAATAATTCAAGTGAACTGAAATCATGTTCCTTTAAAAAATCTTCGGCTTTTGTATAGGCTTGATTCAAATCAATATTTGTTTTGTTCACGTCCCTATTATTGATATACCAAATAGGGTAACCGCCTTTTTTTGTCAAATCCATATTCAATTCGGTATTGGAATCTTTATCGAGGATGCTCACACTATAAAATCCAAAATCCGAACCTTTTCCGTTCTCTTCCACATTCACCTTCAAATTCTTGCTTTTTGAGTGTGCATAGTTTTTTGCCGTCGCAATTGCTTCTTCCTTCGTAATGGTTTCACCTTGCAAATTATTAAAATTTTCATCCCTCTGTTGTGCAGAAGTAAAAGTCGGATTCATCTCATTCGTTTCCCCGTACCCAGATACTTTTTTCTCTACAGTCTTTAATCCGTCGATGATCGTGTTATCCGAATTTTCTTTCCCTGATGCAAGAGCCATTTCGACATCCATCCATCTTAAATTGTTTTTAAGGACTAGATACTGCACTTTTCTTAACTCGCCCTGGATGTCCCCTGCCTGTGTGTACAAGGATTGGAGCGTCGCATATTCCTTATCATTCAATGGTTCTTTTTCAAGGTCACGTACCGCTGTTTTATAACTGAAGTCCGCAATTTTAGATAAAAATTCCTCTGTCTTATTAAAAGGAAGCAAGGTCAATGGCAACTGCCCGACATCACTTTGGGCTTCGGAAGTGATACGCCAAACATCTGTTAAAGCCGGACTTAATGAATAACGTGAATTCATAGCCAAAGTACTGCCGACCTTATCGTGCAATAAATCCACTTGATAGCTTAGATCATGAAAGGCTCGCTGATACGTATTTTCCGCGTTGATTAGTACAGCATTTTTTTCCTTATGTTCTTGATAGCCCCAGAATGCAGTTCCCGCAACAACTACAACAAGCAGGGCAATCACTATATTCCTGATCATTTTCCTTCACCTCTTTACTTACAAAAGATATGTTTTCCGATTCTTTTAATTTGTTCCCTTGACCAGATCCATTTGCTTGTTGCTGTATCGGGATTAAAGTAATATTCTGCATTACCGCTTGGATCCCACCCGTTGATAGCATCCACCACGGCTTCTTTCGCCCTTTCGTTCGGTGTCAGCCAAATCTGCCCATCCGCAACAGCCGTAAAGGCCCCAGGTTCAAAAATCACTCCCGAAATGGTATTAGGAAAGGCAGCACTTTCCACCCTATTCAGAATTACTGCTGCAACAGCAACCTGACCAGTATACGGCTCCCCTCGTGCCTCTCCATAAACGGCATTGGCCATCAGCTGAATATCGTTTTGAGAATATCCTCCTGGAAGATTGGCTGATGTCGTAGTTTTGGAAGGAGCATTTCCCGAAGCGGCCCCTCCGGAAGTAGATCCATTTCCTTTCGCTTTTACCTGTTTTTCAATGGGGACTCCCCCATAATAGGTGAACTCGTTCCCTTTATTGATCTGTTCGTGAACAAATTGTTTATTGAAATTAGACGCATTCGTCAACTTCTGTTTTGTTGTTGTCCCTGCCAAACCATCGATTGGAAGCCCGAAATCTTGTTGAAAGTTTCGAAGTGCCCAATAAGTGCCCCATCCATAGGCTCCATCAATCTTCCCATTATAGTAACCGATATTTTGCAGGCGTGCCTGCAGTTCAATTACATCATCTCCAACCGCACCTTTTTGAATGACTTGGCCCGAAAAGGCATTTGTTCTTGTTTCCGGGTAAATTACGAAACAAATAGTTATACACAAAAACAGCAAAAGCCATTTCCATTTTGACGAAATTCCTTTCATCAAAAACACTCCTCTTTTTCTTGAATTAATGTAATTCTATTTTCTTCTTTACGGGTTTTTTTATTCCAAACATAAAAAAAACGGAGCGGGCAAAATATGCCAGCACTCCGTTTTGATAGTATCATCATTTGCTAAGGTAATGATTTTGTGAAAGTTTATTTGCGTGAAAATCAGACAACAAACGTGCTTTCTTTACTTTTTTCATGCCTAACCACCATAGATAAATCATGAATGGCATAATAAAGTATACCCAAAATTTTTGGGAAACTAAAATATAATCGTAAACCCCATGTAACGAAATCGGTATGATCAATGCCAATAATAAAAAGACCCTATTATTCGAAGCCGAAAATTTCGCCTTGCCCAAATAATATCCCATGATCACACCGAACAAAGCATGACTGGATACAGGGAGTACCGCCCTGAGAAAAGCATGTTCCACCCCGTTGGCCAGCAGGTACAAAATATTCTCCATTGTGGCGAATCCAAGGGAGACTGCAGCTCCGTAAACAATCCCATCATATGGCTCATCGAATGCCACATGCTGATAAATAACATAAATGAGTATGAACCACTTGAAGAATTCCTCAAGCAGTGCAGCCCATAAAAAAGCATTTGCTAAATCAGTATTCAAGATATGTTCGGTTTCGAGCACATACTGTATGAACATAATCGGCAATACCAGAAATACACCGAATAAAAATGTTTTGACCACAACCGATATCGGTTCGGTTTCATATTGATCTTTCAAATAAAAATAGCTCAGTAGCGCCAATCCTGGCGCAATGGCCGCTGACAACATGACCAGCATTAGCTGACCCTCTTTTCATCTTCTTTTCCTTAATCGTACCATGGAATGAAGAAAAACTGAATCCAAGAATGAAATCTTCCAAATTTTATTTACTCATTCAGTACTTAAAGAAGGTCTCATCTATAAGGTTTTCGCTTGCCAGCATGACAGCTAACTTGATTCGAGCCTTCTTGCTGTCATAATCAGCTCCTAATATCACACCGCGTTGTTTTAAATCAAATGCGCTGCCTTCATAATCATAAGCTGGGTAAACTTTGCCTTCTTCTGCACTTGTAGTCATGATGATCGTAATTCCTTTATCGATTGCAGCTTGTATGGAAGGTACCATTCCAGGGGTAACTTGTCCCCTTCCTACACCCTCGAGCACGATTCCTTTCGCACCGTTTGCAACCGCAGCATCAATAAAGAGGCCATCAGCGCCTGTATGGCACTTGATGATATCCACCCTTGGGATGCGATTCTGAATATCATAACACTCCCTATGTAAAGGTTTTTGATAGATGCTGACGACATCATTATCAATTATCCCCAAATATCCATAGCCAAAAGATTCGAACCCCTGCAAATTGGAAGCATGAACTTTTTTGACATACTTTGCAGAATAGATCCGCTCATTAAAAACGACCACTACACCAACATCCCTAATAAGATCACTCGCAGCGCATAATATCGAATTCCTTAGATTGGAATATACATCGGTGCCCACCTCTTGAGGAGAACGTTGGGAGCCGGTAAATACGATAGGGCGTTGATCCTTACTCGTGACATCAAGGAAATAAGCAGTTTCCTCAAGTGTATCCGTACCGTGGGTCACGACGATTCCCGTAACTTCGGGATCCTCCAATTCCTTTTGAATGGCTGATTTAAGCTGTTGCATTTTCTCAAAGGACATGGACATGCTTGAAATCCGGAAAAGATCAACCACTTTAACTTCGATATCGTTGGGCAATTCGCAAAGTGATGCCAACTCATGGCCAGTCAATGCACCAGAGGCCAGCATACCATTCACAGTTTCTTTACTGGCGATAGTCCCACCAGTCGTTATTAATGATATTTTTTCCATACGGTCACTGCTCCTCATTTAAATACTTCACTTTTCTTTAACAGCCAAATGATAGGCAATCAATCCACCATGAAACCTGCCGTTCTCGATGAAGATTTCGTTCGCATTATTTCCGGCTGCCAGAACTCCTGCAATATAAAGACCTTTAACGTTCGTCTCCATCGTTTCCTCGTTATATGCGGGCCTTCCAGTCTGCTTATCAATAGTAATGCCCATTGAAGCTAAAAAGGAATGGTCAGGATGGTAACCAGTCATTGCAAATACAAAATCATTTTTAATGACTTTTTCCTCATCACCCACATGATAGATGACGCTGTCTTCCGTTATCCTGTCAACATTTGCATTAAATTCCATCTTGATGGTTCCATTGCGGACTAATGATTCAAATTCAGGTAGAATCCAAGGTTTGATACTTGGAGAGTAATCCGATCCTCTATAAAGGACTGAAACCCTTGCTCCTGATTTGACCAATTCCAGAGCGGCATCCACACTTGAGTTTTTGCCACCGATGACTGTAACATCACAATTGAAGTAGGGATGGCCCTCCTTGAAGTAATGAAATACTTTAGGAAGCTGTTCACCCGGTATGCACATATAGTTCGGATGATCATAGTAACCGGTCGATATGATCACATGCAAAGCGGTATACTCACCTTTCGATGTCTTGACTAAAAACTTGCCATCTTCTCGTTTTTCCACCTTTTCCACTTTTTCGAATTTATTGACCCGCAATTCTTTCCTTCTGACTACCTCCCTATAATAGGCTAGCGCCTGATTGCGGACCGGTTTACGGTTTTCGATTATAAAAGCAATATCACCAATCTCGAGTTTTTCACTCGAACTAAAAAATGTTTGATGTGTCGGATAACGGTAAATGGAATCAACCACATTGCCTTTTTCAATGATCAAGGACTGTATTCCCACTTCTTTAAGAGCGATCGCAGCAGCCAATCCACAAGGGCCCCCACCTATGATAATGACTTCTTCAACATTCATCTTTATTCCACTGCCTTTCCATGCACTATGTAATTCGTTCGTCTAAAAAATAAAAACTCCTATCAATACATGATAGGAGTTTTTACAAATCATTTCAATGATAATGCAATGAACATGATTTTAACTATAAATCAATACATGATTTGAATCTCTTAGATCCAACCACGGAAGCGAGAAGCTTCAGCCATTTTTCTTACACCAATCATATAAGCCGCTAGGCGCATATCAACACGTCTTGATTGTGCAAGTTCATAAATGTTATTAAAAGATTTCACAAGGATTTTTTCCAGCTTTTCGTCAACTTCTTCTTCAGACCAGTAATACCCTTGATTATTTTGTACCCATTCGAAGTAAGAAACCGTTACACCGCCAGCAGAAGCAAGGACATCAGGAACAAGAAGGATTCCGCGATCCGTTAGGATTTGAGTCGCTTCAATCGTTGTAGGTCCGTTTGCAGCCTCGACAACGATCGATGCTTTGATATCAGCAGCATTTTCTTCAGTGATTTGGTTTTCAATTGCAGCCGGAACTAAAATATCACATTCCAATTCAAGCAGTTCTTTATTTGAAATTGTGCTTTTAAACAATTTCGTTACGGTTCCGAAACTATCTCTCCGATCGAGAAGATAATCGATATCCAATCCTTCAGGATCATGAAGAGCACCATATGCATCCGAAATCCCAATAACTTTAGCACCTGCGTCATGCATGAATTTAGCTAAGAAACTACCTGCGTTACCAAAACCTTGAATGACTACCCGTGCACCTTTAATATCGATGCCGCGTTTCTTGGCAGCTTCATTGATACAAATTGTCACACCCTTAGCAGTGGCTGATTCACGGCCATGAGAACCACCAAGCACTAGCGGTTTACCCGTAATGAATCCTGGCGAGTTGAATTCATCCATACGGCTGTATTCATCCATCATCCAAGCCATGATTTGGGAATTTGTAAATACATCAGGTGCCGGGATATCTTTAGTCGGCCCCACGATTTGGCTAATTGCGCGAACATAGCCCCGGCTCAGCCTTTCAAGTTCACGGAATGACATATTACGAGGATCACAAACGATACCGCCTTTACCCCCGCCGTATGGCAAATCAACGATACCGCATTTCAAGCTCATCCAAATGGATAATGCCTTCACTTCACGTTCCGTTACATTAGGGTGAAAACGGATACCACCTTTTGTAGGCCCAACAGCATCGTTATGCTGTGCACGGTAACCTGTGAAAATTTTAACCGAGCCATCATCCATGCGGACCGGTATCTTCACCGTTAATAAACGCAATGGTTCCTTCAACAGCTCAAAAACTTCTTCCGGGTAACCCAGCTTATCCAAAGCTTTATGTATTACAGTTTGGGTAGACCTCAGTACGTCGTGTTTTTCTTCTTCATTTACATGGCTATTCCCTTTTGCCGATTCCATTAAAGTACCTCCTAGAAAATCTCATCCATATATAAAATCATAATGTACAAATAGTCCTCTTCATGTGCTAGTATACACCTTCGTTACATTAATGCAAGAGTAAAAATGGGAATTTAAAAGTTGGAAATATTCTAAAAATGAAAACGTTATCATATCAACTGTTTTCTTACTCTTTTAGCGTATATCTTCTTCGGCAGAAAGTTGAGACAAAAAAGGCAAACCGCATTTTTTTACCATAATGTGGGTGACTTTTTTGTCTCATTTGTTTTACATCAGCTAAAGTGTGTGAGCAAAACATGTATCGCTTCATTTTCGATTATACATGATCCATATTCATTGATGCGGCTGAGTGTCAATGTAGATGCATGGCCATACTCAGCCGCTAAAGATATGACCGTGTCATAGGTCGTGTCTTTAACATTTTCGATAAGTAAATAGTATCTTCCCTCAAAATGATAAAGAGTACTATTAAGCAAACCTTGAAAAGATAATCTGCGACATAATTGGACGATATCTTCAAAGTCATTGAAAACATACAGGATATGGGGGAAGTCATCTATTTTCACTTGTAAATCCAAGAATTCCTCTTCGTCAGTCAATAATTCCTCTTCGTCCTTTGTAACAATGATTATCAACCCTTGTGCAGGCAAAGAGAAAATTTCGATTGCAATGGAGCCACTCATTTTAAAGCTGAGTTCTTCGCACGCTTCTTCGACCATATCCTGAAATAGCTTGTGGACCTTTAAGGAATTCCCTAAAATATCTTCTTTTGTTATGCCTCTATCAATTAAATCATCAAGGGTCAAAAAAATCTTGATTTTATTATTAGTTAATCGCTCCAGCTTCATAAAAAAATGCCCCCTGGTTACCATCTTCATACATCATATGAAGCCTTGGTCGCAGGGTGCATATCCATTATTTCTCCTAAGCTGGCCGCCGCTAACCTTTCAGCCATTCCTCCCATTTCGATTGCGTGTCCCCCATTAAAACTCCGCTGAAGGCTGTACGGTTTTCCTCGGAAATAAGGCTCAGCGCCGCACCGCCAAGACCCACCTTCAAATCCGGGAAATCCTTTAATAATGCTTCAACCAGCCTAAATGTTCCATCAAGATTCTCTTTCAGTGAACATGACATGAATAGGTAAGAGGGTTTTATGATGTTTAAAACGGTGAAAAGGTCATTATCAGCAATGGATTCACCTAAATAAATGGTTTCATACCCTTTCCTCTTCAAAAAAACGGTAAAGACCAACAGTCCAAATTCATGTTTTTCACCGGGAGCACAAACGGTTAGGGCTTTCGGCAGAAAACCATTAGTCGGAATGGTATGCATAACTGAACTGATCCTGGATTTCAGGATGTTCGACGCAAAGTGTTCATGGGCGGAAGTAATCTCTCCCCTTTCCCACTTATCCCCAATCTGAACCAATATTGAGCCAAGTACATCAACTATGGTTTGTTCGATTGTATACATACTGAATGCTTGGCTTATCAGCATATGAGCTTTATTTTCATTGAAATTCATTAGAGCTTCGATTAATTCATCCGATAACTTAATCGCTTGTTCATCCTTACGGTTCGTTTCAGGAACTCCAGGAGCTAGAGTGCCAGTACTTTCGAGAAGTGAAACGGCTTGGCTTATTGTAAAACCTTGCTTTGTTTTATTGATGAGCCACTTAAGGATTTGCAGATGTTTTTCAGTATACAGCCGGTGCCCCGATTCATTCCTGACAGGCTCGATAAATTTATAGCGCCTTTCCCATGCCCTAAGGGTTCCCGACTGAATGTCCAGCAGTTTTGAAACTGCCTTTATATTATATTTACCTTCTTGCATGGTTTTACAAGGCCTCCAATAACTGTACGATCATTTGTTGAAATTATAGTGGATTTTTCATGGTCTGTAAAATCCCGATATGCTCGATTAATAGCAGCCTAATAGGTCTTATCCACAGCTTCGCCTATTTCAGTGTCTGTCCCCCTTTTCAGGGTGAAGAGGTGCGTTTCCGGCTTCGCCTCAAGCCTTAAAGGCACTGCGCTTGTCCCATAGCCATTACTCGTCATATATAAACAGTCCCCCTCTTTTTCAATGCTGCCGATCTGATAGGGACCGAATCCGAATATGCGAATCTGCCCGCCATGGGTGTGACCTGACAGGACAAGACTAATACGGTGTTCCGGAGTCAACTGTTTCTTGACCAATGGATTATGGCTCACCAAAATCCGAAAATCTTCATTCCCGCAATCCGACAGGGCAAGGTCAAGCCTATCACGTTCTTCTGATATATCATCAATGCCCAGAAGAGCGATTTTGCTGCCATTATGAGACTCAAAAGAAACAGCTGTATTATCAAGGATTTTCACACCATGTTTCAAAAGAGTCGCATCCAGTTCATGGAAGTCTCCTTCATAATCATTATTACCCCAAACAAAATAAAGGGGACCAAGGTCTTTTAGTTTCAATATATTTTTTTCCACACGTTCTAAGGGAACCCCACTTTCCCTAATGTCCCCGCCGATTATCACCAAATCTGCCTTGTCACGAGCTTCCTCAATTATTTTATCCGCAACGATCCGCCGATGAAGATCGGATATAAAAAAAATCCGAATATCTCCAAAGCCTTCAGGAAAGTCTTTAAAATATAAGTCTTGAGAAATCACCCTATCTTGCATAGCCGTACGCCACATGTAAATGATCGTGGCAAATGACAGCAGAATGATGACTAAAAATAATCCAGATAACCATAACATCTTAGTTAAACCTTCTTTCCATCCTTATCCTAAACGTACTTTCATATAACCATAAAACCATATTACCCGCAATTAAATATGATTTAACGCGATCATCATTTATTTTCATGATATAAGTTAATATCATAATTCTTCTTCATCATTTCAAAAACCTTATGGCGGCTTTTCCATTCTTCCTCTTTTTCCCACAATTGCTTACTTTTATTAATGATTTCACAGCGTAGCAGTTGAAACTCCTTTTCAGCTTTATCAAGCTTTTTTTTAATTAATACCATATATCCATATAGACCAATGGCTGCCGCCAAAAAAAGGAAATGGCTAAAATGGTCGACGAAAACACTAAACATACTGAAAAAGGAATAGGAATATGGTACAACGATATAAAAATATAGATAAATCATAAAAAGGGCAGCAACAACCATGGTTGCCCATAAGCTTTGAAGGTGCTTCTTTTTAAGTGCCTCGAATTTTTTCTTTCGATCCACGACATTCTGCAGCATTTGCTTTGTTGCTTGATCCGTCTTCTCATCCAATAAAATGATTGTCGATTCCATCGCATTTCCTCCTCTACTCTTTCAAATCATGATATGAAAGAGTAGAGGAAAAAATGATAAAGTACCTGTCACGTTTACCTTCACACCGAAGTAAGTCAAACAATCTTAAAAAACACCCTGCCTATAAAGACAGAGTGCCATCGTTATTTCTTGATAGGAATTTTCAATACCTGACCTTTGGAAATTTCATTGCCATTCAGCCCATTCCACTCCCTGATCAGAGCAATCCCTTCCTGTGATTTGTAGTAATTCATGGAAATGCGAAATAATGTTTCTTCACCTTGAACAGTATGTAAGACCACTTTGTATCCCTCTTTATCCGGTTTCGCAGCTTGAACATTTTCGGCAGCCTTTTTCTTTTCTGATTCTGCCTTCTTTGCTTTTTCGTCAGCTATTTGCTGTGCTTTGGCTTTTTCCGCAGCTTCTTGCTGCGCTTTAGCCTTTTCCTCAGCTTCTCGCTGTGCTTTGGCCTTTTCTTCAGCTTCTCGCTGTGCTTTGGCCTTTTCTTCAGCTTCTTGCTGCGCTTTGGCTTTTTTCTTAGCTTCTTGCTGCGCTTTAGCTTTAGCCGCAGCTTCTTCTTTTTCTTTCTCCGCTTCAGCCTTTGCCGATTCTTTTTCCTTTAAATCATCTGCAGTAGCTGTAGTTGGAATCGATTCATTAGCTTCCTCACTAAAGACGACTTGGTCACTTTTCACAACAGGTACAGGCCTATCCTGCAGATATGTATAAAGGGTGTAAAATCCAATTGGAAGTAAAATAAAAAATAATGCTAATAATTGTATCATCGGGAACTTCTTCACTTTACTTTTTTTCTTTTTATTCTGGTGGACTTTGCTCCGCTTGGGCAATGAGGACTTAGCCTTATGACGTTCAATTCGCGAACGAAGTTCACCAGCCTGATCGTTTTCTTTTTCATTCTTTTGCACTCGGCTCATTCAAGTCACCCCCTTTCTTGCTAAACCCTCTTTGCTTTTTGTTCCTGATTAAAATACCAAGGATAAAGTCAATCAAAAAGTGAGCTGTTATCGTCACGATGAGATTATTAGTCATTTCAAATAGAAAACCGATAAAGAAGCTCAAAACCAAAACATTTAAAAATAAAAACCAATTAAAAAGGTAACGATAATGAACGGCTGCAAAAATTAGGCTCGTAAGAAGCAAACCAAAATGCGTTTGCAACACTCCACGGAATAATACTTCTTCACTTATCGCAACCACTAAAGTTACGACAAAAATCATCGGGTATGACAAATTACTGAAAATGCGTTCGTTAATGCCACCATCATCCTGATAGGAAGATGGAGTCACTTTCATAAACAATATGTCAAATAATACGACAATGACTCCAGCGGGAACTCCAATAAGCAAAATGTTCAGGTCATCAAAGATAAATAAGTCGAAAAAAGCTGAACGGTCTTTAAATAAAATAATACCTAAAAAGAGGGCTAACGTTAAGAGAATAATTTGCGTAAGAAACAAATTATATAGCAACTGTTTATCTGTAAGTTGTTTAATTAATTCAGCTTGCTTATTTTTCATTGCCATTTTCCTTCTTTAATAAGATATAAGCCAATTCTTTTTTCCAAGTGGAAAAGGAATTGACCGGATTCACTTTGACTTTCGGCCATACATCAGCCATTTTTTCGACATCCATCCCACAGATATCACAGCAGATGGGGTTCACTTCCCGATGCTTTTCTCCAAAGTAGTCCAGTATCCCTAAACGGCGACATTCCTGGGCATATATCCAGTGAAGGAATTTATGCAGCTTTTCCTGATTCCTTGATTTTCTCTTTTGACAATACTCTTTCATCTCTGCCATTTGATCTAGGTTATTGCCCGTGATAAACTGCGTAAAAAAACGGAGCTGGATTTCGTTCAACGAAAAGGATTGAGACAGCTGTTCTTTTTCCGAGAGGGTCAAAATCGCCATATTTTTGTGTGAGGCATTAAGGAAAGAACATACACCATCGATTTGCGAATCCGTAGGCAACTGTTGCTCCATCAAATGCAGGGGAAGCCCTTCATCCCCTTCGCTATATAATAAGACAGCTACACTTTGTTTCCGATCTCTTCCCGCCCTGCCTATCTCCTGAAGATATGCTTCCATCGTGGACGGGATATGAAAATGGATAACATATCTGACATCCGATTTATTCACACCCATTCCAAAAGCACTTGTTGCACATATAATTTTCAACTGGCCGGAAATGAATTGCTGCTGAATGAGCATCCTTTGCTCCTGTTCCATTCCACCGTGATAATAATTGACACTATCGATTCCGTTATCCTGTAAAAACCCAGTGACTGACTCCGCCACTTTTTTAGAGGAAAAATAAATGATTCCGCTGCCGGCAAACTTCCTGACAAGTTCCAGCACACGGGCTAGCTTTTCATCGTAGCTGAACATTCGCTCGACAATAATTGCAATATTTTCCCTATCAACAGATGAGACCATTTCCTTGGCGTGCCCAATGTTGAGTTTACCAATGATGTCCCTCCGGACCTCATCGGTTGCAGTTGCCGTCAGGGCAAGAGTCAACGGATTGTTCAATTCACGCCTCACTTCTCCTAAATTCAAATAATCCGGACGGAAATCATACCCCCATTGTGAGATGCAGTGTGCTTCGTCTATGACGAACAAACCTATGTCTATGGATTTCAAGGATTTTATCACACCATCCAGGCTTAGCATTTCAGGGGATAAAAAGATAAAACGATAACTATGTAACCGGTCGAAAGCTTTCCTTTTTTGATTTAGCGTCAAAAAAGAGTTGAGGGTCAATACACTTTTTTCGCCACTCATCTTCAGCTGATCTGCTTGATCCTGCATTAAAGATAATAACGGGGAGACAATTATGACAGTCTTATTTAAAAGATAAGCAGGCAGCTGGTAACATAATGATTTACCTGATCCCGTTGGGAGCATCGCTAAGGTATGACGGCCGGACATCAATGATTCAACCACTTCCTTTTGTCCAGGGCGGAATTCATCAAATCCGAATTTTTCTTTGAGGACTCGTTCTATGTTCATCATCACTCACCTATTTTCGCAAGTACAAGTCTTATTTGGAAAAAGCTTATTTGTTTATTATCGACCATCTGCTTGATTGCTTTAAGCTTTTTCGTACCAAGTTCCTTAATAGCCTCAGCAATTTCCCTCTCATCCTCGATAGTTACATAATCGGAAATCGGAAAATCTTTTTCCGATAAAACAATTTCTACGAGGTGATCTTCGATGGTGTTGACTTTCAATCTGCGGATTTCAGCTATTTCACCCAGATTTTTCCCTTCCTGGATGTATCGTAAAGTTGTCTTTGTAGATTGTGTCAATTGAGGATTTCCACTTCTTTTCCAATCATTGGTTAATGAGGACAAGAGAGGGTAATCCTTTCCCGTTTCCATTTCTGCAAGCATTTGATGCATGGAGTCAAGGAATGTAAAGCGAACATACTCTTCTTCTACATCTTTCCTTTTTGCAATCTGTTCAAACGTAAGTCCAATCCTGTTTATTCCGGTTAACCTCAAAATGAAAATGTCTCGTTTCATATCACTTTGACTTTCTAAAAGGGATATCAGTTCATCATATAGATGTTGGGCAATCACCGCTCGATCTTGACGATTGACATGTAAAAATTCCTTTACGAAGAATTGGATTTTGGGATTTCGTTGTATCGGATAAAAACGCCTTTCATTGTGGACAATATGGGATATGGTTTGAATGAGTAAGTTTAACCTTCCCCAGAAAACCGGGGTGATATTGTGATACTTCCAACCATTTATATACGTCGGAAAAGGATTATTTTTAAAGTAATCGCCTAACATTCCCTCACCTTGCATACTAATTTCATACGCATCTGATCTATCCGTTAACTTAATCATGTCATGCTTAAGTAAATGTTCAATGTTTTGATTTAATTGCTGACGGGTAAATCGGGGTATTGTCCCAAAAATATCCGTTAACCCGAATAAATGGGCATCCTGGATTGTTTGTGACGATTTCTTACCCTGCAGCATATGGTATATAGCATAAATGGAACGTTCGCCTTGAAATTTTTTTATCGCATATAGAATGATGGCCTGTAGATAATTATTCATGGGACTCACATCCTTGTTTCATTTAACCAATAACCCCATTGTAACAAAAAACTGCAAAAATCGCCGTTATTATTGATGAATACAAGGGAAATTATGTGACTAAATGACGAACCATGGATAGAACCGAGTTAATTATTTCGATGTTTTTCGTTGACATTCAGCTAGATGATAGTTATTATCAATACAATTTCTATTGAAAAGTTTTGCATTCGGTCTTACAATAAGAAAGAGATAATAATCTGAAATAAAAAGATTATCAGTTGTTAAACAACTTAGGAGGGGTTATATTCATGGCTAAATTTACTATTGTGGATAAAGAAACATGCATAGCTTGTGGAGCATGCGGAGCAGCGGCACCAGATATATATGATTATGATGACGAAGGGATTGCATTTGTTACCCTTGACGATAACGAGGGAATCGTTGAAATTCCAGATGTACTTATAGACGACATGATGGATGCATTTGAAGGATGCCCAACGGATTCCATTAAAGTTGCTGACGAGGCATTTGACGGGGATGCACTAAAATTCGAATAACGGTACAAGCCATTTTCAAACGAGAATGGCTTTTTCTTTTGGCCAATATCGGATTACATCTTCTCATACCAAAAAACAAACATAAAAAACAACCGAATATGGATATCCGGTTGTTTTTTCATTTCTATCGTCAATGCCGTTAAGCATTTTTATATAATGTTTGCTTATTGATCCATGTCTGTAATTTAATGAACAGCAACATGAATACAGATGTGATGAGCACGCCTTTAATCACGTTGAAAGGCAAGATTGCCGTCGTAACGAACTTTCTTGACTCGGGCGCCGACATTGCATCCCACCCCATAAAGAAGGTATATGCCGGTAAAAAGACAAAATAGTTTAAAACACTCATGAATACTGCCATGGAAACTGTCCCCGCAAGTAAAGCGAACGTCATCCCTTTTTTTGAATTGATTTTCTGAAATACATAATAAGTTGGCAAGACAAACAGTATTCCGGCTATAAAGTTAGCTATATGCCCCACAGGTACAGCAGTCAAGGTCCCTGTCATGACTAAATCCAATAGGTTTTTAATGAACTCGACTAGAATTCCAGCCATCGGACCGAAAATCAATGCCGCCATCAGTGCTGGTATGTCGCTAAAATCGACATTGAGAAAAGGCGGGAATCCTGGAAACGGGAAATTTAAAAGCATCAATAAATAAGAAATGCTTCCCATCATCGCAAGTGTGACCGTTTTTTTCACTTTGTTCTTATTCATAGTTCTCTCTCCTTCTTTTCCGATCTACCTGAAAAAGAGGTTTGGGTTCCAAAATATGTTGATGCTCAATAAAAAACCTTTAATTCCAATAGAATTAAAGGGATAAATTAAAGGTTACATCAAACAAACGTTCAGCAAATAACTGTTGAAACGCATTCAGGAACCTCCATCTTCTCCCATCCAGACTATACTGTCGGCTTTGGAATCACACCAAATCCTGCCTTGTAAGGCTCGCGGGCTTAGAAGAAGAAATTCCTTCATCACCGCCGGTGGGGAATTGCGCCCCGCCCCGAAGATAGACCTATAAAATTTTTATACTTCCCATTATATCTGAAATTCCATTTTTTTGATAGCATTTTTTCTCAGTTGATGCATTTAGGATGAATATCGATAGTCGCAGTGAATGGTTTAAAACAAATAGCGAAAATTTTTTTATATTATGGCAAACAAAGACGAAGCCATTTATATCACCATATTAAACAAATGATCAGATGATAATCATGTTATTAAGCGCTTACATCCAGATAAGCCAAATTGACATAAACAGCATTTCAATTGTAAAATTAACTGAAATTTAAGATAATTCTTTTCCCTAGGAAGGTGTTTAGACGTGTATCGGATTTTAGTAGCAGACGCCATTAAACCAGAAGGACTTGGACCGCTATCAGAGGCATCCAATATTCATCTCATTCAGAAAACCGTAGAGGAAGCTGCAAACGAGCTTGATCGGATCGATGCAATTCTTGTGAGAAGTGCAACGAAGGTTTCGGAAGATTTAATGAACCGCATGCCGCAGTTGAAAATTATAGCACGCGCTGGTGTCGGTGTTGATAACATAGACATCCCCGCGGCGACAAAACGCGGGATTGTCGTGGTTAATGCACCTGACGGCAATACCATCTCAACAGCTGAACATACATTTGCGATGATGGCTTCATTAATGCGCCACATTCCGCAAGCTTATGCTTCACTGAAGAATGGGGAGTGGAAACGTTCTTCATATACGGGAACTGAACTTCGTGGTAAAACATTAGGTATAGTTGGCTTTGGACGTATCGGAGGGGAAATTGCAAAACGTGCTAAAGTTTTTGGCATGGATGTCATTGTCTATGATCCGTTCCTGACTGTCGATCGTGCAAAGAAAATGTCCGTAACGGCCCTGCCGTTAGATGAATTGCTTCCAAAAGCAGACATCATTACTGTTCATACACCACTAACGAATGATACTAGAGGATTAATCAATAAAGAAAAACTGCTTACCTGTAAAAAAGGGGTATATGTACTAAACTGCGCCCGTGGTGGAATTCTAGACGAAGATGATTTATATGAAATGTTAGTCGAAGGACATGTTGCAGGGGCGGCACTGGACGTTTTCGTCGAAGAACCTCCACTTGGCAATAAACTGCTTGAACTGGATAGCGTCATTGCTACACCGCATCTTGGTGCTTCCACTAAAGAAGCCCAATTAAATGTGGCCGTACAGGTTGCCCAAGAAGTATTGACCTATTTTGAAGGAAACCCAGTCTCAAGTTCTATCAACCTTCCAGCCATATCTAAAGAAGTGTTTGAAAAGGTACAGCCTTTCTATCAACTTGTTCAGCAAATGGGATCCATTGCTTCTCAGTGCATGAATGAAGGAATTCAGGAAATCTCCGTTACGTATGCAGGAGAATCATTGGATTTCGATACAGAGATTCTTACAAAAAGTCTAATCTCTGGCTTTTTCAGATCAAGAGTTGATGCATCAGTCAATGAAGTGAATGCCTTGTTGATTGCAAAGGAGCGTGGCATAACGGTTGGTGAAAAAATCTCTACGGACTCTTTAGGTTACTCGAATTTGATCAGCCTTAAAGTAAAAGGTGACAACCGAGAATTAACAATCAGTGGAACCTATATCGAAAATTACGGGTCTCGAATTGTAAGTTTGAATGGTTTCAAAATCGACTTTCATCCAGAATCGAATTTACTTTATATCCAGCATACCGATAAACCTGGTGTAATCGGTAACGTAGGTAAGGTCCTAGGTGATCACGGAGTGAATATCGCCACCATGCAGGTTGGCCGAAAAGAAGCTGGTGGGGAAGCCATAATGGTTTTGAGCTTTGATTTACCATTAGAAGACAACATGAAACATTTTTTAATGGAAACAGAAGAAATTACATTCATGGCCCGTATCTCATTAAACTAAGAAGAAAAAAGTGCCCGTCCAGTGCGGGCACTTTTTCTGTGAATGCAAGGGGCTTTTGCCAACCATACACAGGGTGTTTTTAACGCACCATCATATGGGAAACCTCCCCATCATTTAGTCTTGGCTCCTGCAATCAATTCACTTGGTTCGGTGCTTTGGGCACCAATATGTCCTCAGTTAAATTCAACTGGCCTACCTCTTCAATAGGAGCATTTTCAAACTTCACTTTTTCAAAACCAAAATCCTTGGCAATGAAGAGTATGGCTTCTAAAGCTAGAAGGGATTCCTTACTATTTTTAATGGCAGCTTGATCTGATAATTGGATTATCACCAGATTTCCATTAGAGCTTACCCTTTCCCATTTCAGGTCATGCGGGATTGCAGGTGAAATTCCCTCGATGCCCGCCTCCCCTTTTCCAGCTTGCAGCGCCTCCTCAAAGTCCTGATAACCCATATTGCTTGGAACAAGGAACCTTGGGGAGGACTCATCCCTTTGGTAAAGAAAGTATGTGCGATTTTTTTGATGAGGAATATCCACCTCCTTTAAATATCCCGCGTGCGCAAACATGGCACCTTGCTTACCATCTGTAGAAAATGTCATTTTCTCTATATTGTTATAGGAAAGCGTTTCCTCCATCGAATGGAGAAAAAGTGTATCTTCATCCAATAGTCGGCTTTTTTCTTGAAAATCAATATGAGCAGTGGTCATATCGTTTCCTTGGCTGATCTTTATATCAAGTGGAAAATAGTCAGATAGCCCATATTGCTCTTCATCCATATCGGACATTTGCTTAACTAACTGATTCAGTTTATCATTTTCGTCATAATGTTTGAGTTTAATTGAAATGGGAACGATGAAATTCATTTGATCATCTGGGACACCCATCGTAATGATCGATGCATTTTTAAGGTCATCTTGATAGATCGCTTGTGCAAATGTTTTTTCCTTTTCCCCTTTTCGGGGTTCCATTTCTGAAGCCTTGTCTTTAGATTCGATTTCCGCTTGCTTACTCGAAAACTTTTGACTATCCTGTTTATCTGCTGAATGATTTTCTTTGTTACTTGCATCCTGCCGTTCAAGATTTGCCATATCCTTATTTTCAGATAGAGATAATTTCCCACTACTGCCGCTATCCTCTTGACTTGTCGTTCCTTTTTTTTCAATAATTAAAGATGATGCCAAAACAACCATTAAGAATAAGGAGGCAACACCCGCAAATAGAGGTATCCAGTGTTTCTTTTTCTTCTTATCATCTATTCTCGCAAACACCTCTGCCTTGGTTCGGTCATCTTTTAATTTAGGAAGCTCGCGCAGCATGTCTTCAATTTCGCTTTCTTTCCAACGGAATCTTCTCAATGCGGTGGCCCTCCTTTCCTAATAAATCTTCCATCAACTTTTTAATAGCCTTCAAAGCACGGTGCTGGGTCGTTTTTACCTTACTTTCACTCCAATTCAATACTTCAGCAGTTTCCGTAATGGACAATCCCTGAATATAACGTAAAATGATGACGGATCTTTGATTCGTGGTACACCGGTTTAAGCATTGATAAATATCTTGGATTTCATCGTTCATGATAGCCACTTCTTCGGGAATGGGCTCTTTATCTTTTATCAATTGCCTATCCCAATCAAAATTAGGAAAGATTTTATCTTTCCACCCTTTTTGTTTCCGAAAGTAATCAATCGTCACATTTCTTGCAATCGAGTACATCCACGTTTTTTCACTGCTTTTTCCTTCGAAGCGTTCATAGGCCTTCATCACCCGGATATAGACTTCCTGAACAAGGTCCTCAGCCGTTTCTCGATTTTTAGTCATATAAAAAATGAATTGATATATTTCCTGATGATATTTTTCATAAAGATCGTGGAAAACGGAATCCATCATTTCCCCACATCCATTCATAAATATAGTCGTCAATCCTAAACAAAAGTTACATAATTCGGCTTTAATCTTATTATAAAATTCCGTTAATTTCCACATATCAGGGACTTCTTATTTTGTTTCCTAAAAAAAACAAAGACAAGTTGGAAAGAAATCCAATTGCCTTTGTCTTCTCAATTCATTATGAAACAAGATTTTTTGGCAAGCCACCCGTCATTCAGCTTTTTCCATAATTCGAGGCAGGATAAAACTGAACGTCGTCCCTTTATTAGGTAAACTGTTTACCGAAATGAAGCCATCATGGGCATTGATTATATTTTTTACGATTGCCAAACCTAAACCGGTGCCCGAACGGCCGCGGGTCCTTGCTTTATCCGCTTTATAAAACCTCTCGAATACAAAAGGCAAATCTTCTTCGGGAATTCCAGATCCAGAGTCCCTCACATCAATGATCAGACCCCTTCGATCACTTGTCCTCTGAATGACATCAATGTTACCGCCCGGAGGAGTATGACGAATCGCATTATCAATTAAATTGGTCAAAACCTGTTCAATGCGGTCCGGGTCGAAATGCCATTGAATTTGATCGTCTTGCATGCTGGCTGATATTGTGATCCCCTTTTCTTTAGCCAGCCCGGAAAACTTACTTGTAATCCTCTTTAAATAAGGAGAAATAGGTACGCATTCATAGCTAAGGTTCATTTTACCCGATTCCAATTTAGCTAGGTCGAGGAGATCATTGACTAAACGGCCCATTCTCAAAGACTCATCATAGATGATGCGTGCCATTTCCACCTTTTCCTCTTCACTGCCCGCAATGTCATCTACAATCGCTTCACTATATCCTTGCAACATTGAAATCGGCGTTCTTAACTCATGGGAGACATTCGCTATGAAATCAGTCCTAAGTTTGTCCATACGTCTTTCATCACTCATATCCCGTATGATGGCCACCGCTCCCCGAATATTGTCGGCATTTGTATATAGCGGACTGACAATGAATCCCCAATCACGGCCCTGCAAAGTAATTTCACCGACTTGCTCCTTATCGAAGGAATCTGATTCATCAAAAAGATTCATCAAAACCAAGGGGACATTGACATTATCTTCCCGGTTATAGCCCTTTTCAAAGTACCAGGATTGCAGAAACCTTTCTGCTGGCGGATTCGTTTCAAGAATTGTGCCATCTTTATTGAAGGTAATGACCCCATCTGCCATACTGCTAAGAATGCTTGAGAGATGTTCCTTTTCCTGACTAAGTGCATTCATATTGAATTTCAGCTGTTTTCTCATCTGGTTAAACGCTATGGCCAGCTCACCTATCTCATCTTGAGTCAAGATTGGAACCTTTGTATCAAATTTCCCCCGGGCAATCGCTAGTGCGGCTTCCCTCATCTTCACCAGTGGGGCATTGATTCTTGTAGATAAAAAGAAAGCAAAAATCGTTGTCAAAATAATGGCGATGCCTGCTGCCAATAATATGAACTGTGTAGTTGATTTTGTGGTTTCTTCCATGGACTCCAACGATTGAAATAGGAAAACTTCATCCTGTTCCCCATTCAATTCAAGTGGAATGCCTACTACGATTGCGAACAATTCATCATTGCCTGCATCATCGGAAAGCGCCATTTCCTTTTTTACAGTCTTTCTTTCCGTAAAAACCTTGAGCAATTCGGAATCATTTTTAATGAGTTCCGGCGTGATTTCGAACTCATTATCTCCTCCGATTGATGAGAATATCATTTTGTCATCATTAAGAATGATCATTTTCGTTTCGTTGCCTATTATTTCCGAAGCTATTTGTAAAACCTCATTGCTGGATCCCTGATGTTCATTGGTTACCTTAATGATTTGTTCAGCTGTTTTGGTTAAATCATTTTCAATATTTTCAATCTGGAAATTCTCAAAGAATTCGACCAGCAGAACGGTTAAAACAATTAATACAAACGACACGAGCAATAGGATCGTTGCCCATAGCTTCCCTACAACACTGCCCCATAGCATCAGTCATTCATGACTTCGAACTTGTAACCTACACCCCAAACAGTCACAATCATCTTGGCTGCATTTTCGGATATGCGGTTTAATTTTTCACGTAAGCGTTTGACATGCGTGTCAACAGTTCGAAGATCCCCAAAGAATTCATAGTGCCACACTTCTTTTAACAATTGCTCCCGATCGAAAACCTTATCTGGGGATTTCGCCAAGAAATATAATAATTCATATTCTTTTGGTGTTAATGAAACCTCTTTGTTATCAGCAAGTACACGGTGTGCATCATTATCAATGGTTAGATGTGAGAAGACGATCACATCTTTTGCTGTCGTTTCCGTCTGCATGTAACTAGTGCTTGAAGAGCGTCGTAATAAAGCTTTAACCCTTAATACCACTTCACGGGGACTGAACGGCTTTACGATATAATCATCTGTTCCCACTTCGAACCCTTGAACGCGGTTCACTTCTTCCCCTTTAGCAGTCAGCATGATAATCGGTGTCGTTTTCTTTTCCCTTAATTCACGGCAAACTTCGATTCCATCTTTACCAGGCATCATAATATCCAATAAAATTAAATCATAATCATTTTCAAGGGCTTTTGTTAAAGCCATATCTCCATTTTCCGCTTCATCGATCATGTATTCTTCCCTTTCCAAATACATCTTTAGCAGCCGGCGGATTCTTTCCTCATCATCCACCACGAGAATTTTTATAGCATTATACATTATGTAATCAGCCTCCTATCATATATTCTACAAAATGAAAACTTCCATGACTAATACTTTTTCCTTACAAAGTACGATAAAGAGCCGATTTTGCATGGCTTCCATGAACCTTTCACCATTTTGTCACAAAAAAGACTTCGACCGCTCACTAAAAGTTCATAAATGCTTTCACCGAAATATCCTTATTAATGGTTATGACTGAAAAAGGGATCATTCTCTAGAAAAATCGATAAGCCAACTCCTCGACGTTTCTATCAAAAGACCCCCTTCATCTAAATATTACAATATAGAATCAAGCATATGAATGCAAACCAGCAATAACAAGATTGACGAATATCAAGTTAAACATTATGATGGCAAAACCGATGACGGCAAGCCAAGCTGATTTTTCCCCTTGCCATCCCTTTGACATGCGCAGATGCAAGAAAGCTGCATAAAACAACCAAGTAACAAGTGCCCAGACCTCTTTCGGATCCCAGCCCCAGAATCGTGTCCAGGCCACTTGAGCCCAGATCATTGCAAAAATGAGGGCACCGAGTGTAAAAATCGGAAAACCGATAAGAACCGAACGATAACTAATCTCGTCCAATAAATTTAAATTCACATTTTTAACGATCGGTTTAATCAATGCTGCCACTCTTTTGCGAGCAATCAACCTTATTAAACCATACAAGACAAGCCCCATACCGAATGACCAAAGTACAGTATTCAGTTTCTTGGCATTGATCAGTGGAGGCATGTCCACAAGTGGTTCAAATCGATCCGTCTCGATTAGTTTCCCTTCATTGGGACCAACCAAAGCCGGTAGGTTGAATTCCTGTTTGACCTCGGCTCCGTGTTTATCGACCCAATCAAAATTCGCCTTATAATCCATCGCAGCAAAAGAAGAAGTGATGATGACGAATCCGATGGTGCAGACTAATGTGAACATGATGCCTTCAAGCCAGAACGTTCTTTTGCTTGATTGTGTCTGATCGACGAATTTGATTAAATAAATGATGGCAGTAACGAAACTTATGGCAAGGATCGACTGTCCTGCCGCTGCAGTCGTTACATGAATATGAAGCCAATCGCTCTGCAAAGCAGGAATGAGTGGCGAAATTTCTGTAGGAAACATACTTGCATATGCGATTATCAATAACGCAATCGGTAAAGCGAATAGCCCAAGGGCAGGTGTTTTATAAAGGTAATATATTAATATGAAAGCACCGACCAGCATCATTCCGAAAAAGGTCGTAAATTCAAACAGGTTACTTACCGGGGCATGGCCGGCAGCAATCCATCTAGTGATGAAATACCCAATTTGCGCCGTGAAACCGAGAATGGTGATGAAAATGCCCAGTTTAGCCCATTTGTTTTGTTTCTTTTCTTCGGCTCCGCGTTTATCCTTGATCGATCCCCCAAATAAAAAGGTAGCGACAAGATATAATAAGAAAGCTGCATATAAAAAGTTACTGCTTAATTCAGCCATTTAAAACTTCCCCCTTACTAGAAGATTTCTCATCTTCAAGTTGATCCATCGGTTCGGAAAGTGATGTTGATTCTATCGCTTGTTTTATATCTCTTTTAATACCGTGCCAGTTTTTGTTTGTATGGCCGGCCATTAATATCTCATCATCTTTCCTCTTAATCCAAATTCTCCGGTGATTCCAATAAGCCCCTTGGACAACTCCGATCATGAAAATGATTCCACCCGTGAATAGGATCCAAAGCGTTAAATCCTTCCTGACGGTCAAAGCCGTGACATCTTGGGTTTCCACACCATTAAAAGCCATTTTATAAGTGTTTTCCCCTAAAGGCTCCACAGTCTCCTTAATCGCTACGAAACTGACCTCACCCTCTGGCTTATCTGGAGTATGCATTTTAAAGATAAATGCTGGATTATTCGGAATCTTCGATATCGTTCTAGGTTCACCTTTTTCATCGAACTCGAAATCGGGGAAGTAACTGATCAAGTCAACGGAATATCCTTCTTTCAACTCGTATTTCTTTTGTGGATTGTTCAAATCAACCTTTAAGCTTCCATATTTCTCTTCGGTTTTTTTATTTATCAAATTAAAAGCCATCGTACTGAGCTCATCCAGTTTATAGTCTACTTGGTAGAGAGCATAATGATCATGTTTCAGAGGTTCATTGACTTTGATTTTATAATCTTTAAGCTTATCAAGGTCCACTTTTTCCCCTGGTAAGGTTTCTCCCTTGCGCTCATACAACGTAACATCGGATTGATAGGTTTTTGCGATCGTACCGGTTTTATCAATTGCAGCACTGTACTGCTCATCTTCTTCATTCTCTTTGTCATACACCTCTAAGGTAAATTCATTATTCCGGAGGTAATATTCACCATTTGTACCCGGGATTTCTTTTCTCTCGCCTTCACGCAGCCAAAGTACTTTGTCGATATACATCCCAGGGACAGAACGCAATAATGCTCCAATTAAGAAAATGATAAGTCCAATATGATTAACATAGGGTCCCCAACGTGAAAAACGACCCTTTTCGGCAAGTATATGACCGTTTTCCTCCCGTATATGATAACGCTGCCTTTTTAGTCTATCCTTTACTTCTTCAAGGTTTATATCTTGGTCTTCAAGCTTTGTCACCCCATAAATCCGCTGGCGTTTCATGAAACCGTCATGACGTGTGACCCCTTGTTTTTTTAACGATCGGTATAATGGAAAGAACCGATCGATACTGGCAATCAATAGTGATATGCCTAGCATGCCTATGATAATCAAATACCACCATGAACTATACAAGTTATGAAATCCGAGTTCATAATACACTCTTCCGAACCAGCCGTATTCCAGTTCATAATGCTCTGCAGGCGTAGCAGTTGAAGGGATGTACATTTCCTGAGGTAAAATCGTCCCGATAGCTGAAGCGATCAAGGCAATGACAATGAGCGTCACCCCTACCTTAACGGAAGAAAAGAAGTTCCATATTTTATCGATGATCGTTTTTTTATATGTTTGTGAACGCCTGGCACTTCCTTCATATCTCATATCAATAAGCTTGTTTTCTCTTTCGTTACCAAGCACCATCCCGCATTTCCCACAAATCTTTGTGCCAAACGGATTTATATGACCACAATCGCATTTTACTTCTTTCATGTCAAAAACTCCCCAATATTATGGTTTAATTCTCTCCATATGCTTTTGGATGCTCTCTTCTGTCAAAGCTCCGGTGATGATATCTATCACTTTCCCATCTTTATCGACCAAAAAGGTGACAGGCAATATATCCACGCGGTATGCATTTTCCACTTCCCTACCTTTATCGATCATGACAGGAAAGGTCAGATCATGCTTTGTAATGAAATTATTGACAGCATAGTCAGATTCCCCGACATTAACCGCCAATATTTCAACGCCCTGTTCTTTAAAGTTTTTATATTGATTTTCCATATAAGGCATTTCGTATTCACACGGCTTGCAATATGTACCCCAAAAGTTCAGGAAGACGCCTTTTCCCTTGTAATCGGAAAGTTTATGCTCTTTGCCTTCCATATCAGTCAAGACGAAATTGGGTGCATCGGATCCTTTTCTCAGACTTTCATTCTTATCTTTAGTGAAGTTCGTATAAAGGGCAAACACTAAAGCTGCACCTAAAAGCAGGAGAATGATGGTTCTGCTAATTAGGCGTCGCTTCTTTTTATCCATAGAGATCCTCCTAAGTCCACACTAAATTTAACTACCATTATACCATTTAACGCCATGTCCTTTTTATTTACATTTCTGAAGGTTTTGTGACATTCTTTCCTGATTCATGAAGGAAAAGGTATTTACAGGTTGTTTTCCACCACCCATTCTTCCGGGGGAAGAATGGGGTAGTGGTTTCAACCTATTAATACAGGAAAAATTCTTATCTACATTCTCCGCTGTTTAGGTTCGGTCGTTGCTAAAGTCCGCATTAATTTAACTTCATGTGGAGTCAGCTCCCGGGAATCTCCTGCTGTTAAACCGTCCAAGGTCAAGAAACCATATTGTTCCCTCTTCAATTTAATGACGGGATGGCCAATTGCTTCGAACATCCGGCGGACTTGCCTGTTCCTGCCTTCATGTATTGTGATTTCAACTATCGCCGTTTCCTTTTTCTTGTCGGTAGACAATACCCTTGTCTTGGCTGGTGCAGTCTTGCCATCCTCCAACTTGATACCTTTATCCAACTTTTTCAAGCTTTCACGCAAAGGCATCCCTTTCACTTTTGCCACATACACTTTATCCACTTCATGCTTCGGATGCATTAACGTGTTTGCAAATTCCCCGTCATTGGTTAAAATCAATAAGCCCGAGGTATCGTAATCCAAACGGCCAACCGGATAAATCCGTTCATTGATGTAAGGGAAAAAGTCAGTTACGACTTTTCTATTCTTATCATCAGAAACTGCCGAAATGACGCCGCGCGGTTTATAGAATAGGAAATAAACCGGGGCTTCTTTTTCTAGCGGGACTTCATTAACCTCAACTTTATCATTAGGCCCAACTTTCACACCTAATTCCTTCACTACTTTGCCGTTCACTTTTACCTTACCTTCTAAAATCAACTCTTCTGCTTTACGGCGGGAAGCCAGTCCAGCATGTGCTATCACCTTTTGTAATCGTTCCATCTATCTTCACCCCATAGTATAATCATTCGTTTGTTATTGTCTATACATACACAATCATACAATTATTACATATTGAGAGGCAAAAACAAAAGGTTTTTCGTGAATAAGAGCTTTTCTTTTATTATTACACCAATAATGGGACGATTAAATGGGGTGGTTTCCATAATGAGTGTAACATAGCTTATTTTTCCATACAAAAAAATGTTTCTTTTGGATGAAAGTTCGATTCCGTTTAAAAATGGAGAGCTTAACATAGCCGATTGTTTAAGAAAAAAGACAAAAAAAAAGAAATGGAATCGCCCATTTCCCTAGCCTTTATTTCATACCGAAAACCATTGTGACGACGATAACGGCAGCTATGATACCGATCAAGTCTGCCAAAAGACCGACCTTTAGGGCATCACCCATTTTTTTGATCCCGACAGCTCCAAAATAAACGGTCAATACATAGAAGGTGGTATCTGTACTTCCCTGAATCGTGGCAGCCAAGCGCCCAATAAAGGAATCCGGTCCATAAACAGATATCAGGTCGCTGGTCATTCCTAAAGCGGCTGTTCCGGATATCGGTCTAATAATCGCAAGGGGTAAAACCTCAGATGGAAAATGAAGAAAGGAAAGCAAGGGGTGCAGTGATTGTACAATGAAATCCAGGGCCCCTGATGCCCTAAATACTGAAATCGCCACTAGCATCCCTACCAGGAAAGGGATGAGGGAAAAAGACATGCTGATTCCTTCTTTCCCCCCCTCAACGAAGGTCTCATAGGTGGGAACTCTTTTCAATGTGCCGTACAGTAATATACAGAGGATCAAAATCGGTATCATCCAAATTGAAATGGTGGTCATCCAGTGCAACATCCTATTCCCTCCCGTTCCTCTTTCTCTTGTAATAAAAATATCGATCTATCGCGATTCCTCCAATTGCAGAAATGGCCGTTGCTATTATGGTCGGAAAAACGATGTCCGTCGGGGAGTGGGAATCGTAATTCATGCGGATAGCAATGACAGTAGTTGGAATCAACGTTACGCTTGAGGTATTGATGGCTAAAAAAGTGACCATCGAGCGGCTGACCGTTGCTTTTCCCCCATTTAGTTTCTTTAGCTGTTCCATGGCTTTTATACCAAGAGGCGTAGCTGCATTCCCCAATCCGAATGTGTTTGCCATCATATTGGAAAGTATATACCCCATAGCGGGATGATTAGGAGGCACTTCAGGGAATAGCCATCTCATGAACGGCTTGAACAAATTGGATAGTTTATCCAACAACCCCGATTCCTCCGCTATTTTCATCAAACCCAGCCAAAAGACAAGTATGCTCATCAGTCCCAGGCAAAGGGTGACCGCTTCCTTTGCGCTGACAAATAGAGCTTCATTCACCTGATCCATCGTCCCATTAATCATGCCAAAGACAATACCGATCACAAACATCCCGACCCAAATGTAATTAACCATTGCGTCCGATTCCCAAAACCGCTTCAAATACCTCAGCCCATGAAGATTGGAATGATTGTTGCTTGAAGCTTTCTTTTGATTCCCCATAAAAAATCGAACGAGTACCTATTTTCTTTCCATCGAGATAGATGGATGCTCTGCCGACCACTGCCGGGATTTTCCTTTTATCCTTCCAAGCCCTCTGTGGCTTCAACAATTTCATTTTCACATTGACCAACTTTCTCTCTTCTTTTGTCAGTGGGTACGAAAAATCATTTTTAATGTAGACATGCCCTTTATATATTTTATTTTCCATATTCTTTACCATGCCTTCAGGTAAAATTTCTGTTGGCTTATAATCCTTAAATGCGGATTCGTACATTTGAATATGATCATTCCAATCATCCGGACCATTCAATGTCACAGCAATCAGGTCATGCCCGTTTTTTGTTGCGGTCGTGACCAAGGTACGTTTTGCTAGTTTGGTATACCCTGTTTTCCCCCCTGTGCAATACTCATACAATTGTGTAAGTAGGCGGTTTTTGTTCTTCCATACATAATCCCATTGTTCTGTGGAATTAGGTGCCCTGTGTTCCTTTGTGCCAGCAATCTTTGCATACGTTTCATTTTGCATGGCATAACGAGTGAGTATGGCCATATCATATGCGGTTGAATAATGGTTCTTCGTATTATCCAAACCATGTGGATTTGAAAAATGGGTATTTTTCATCCCGATTTCTTCCGCCTTCTGATTCATCATCCACACGAATCCATCCAGGCTTCCACCAACCTTTTCACTGATTGCGACTGCTGCATCATTACCTGAACGAAGCATCAAGCCATAAACCAAATCTTCGAGCTTAATTCTTTCTCCTTCTTTTAAATAAAGTGACGAGCCCTCCGTCCCGAAGGCATTGCTGCTCACCTTCACTGTTTCATCCATTAGTCCCGATTCAATAGCCAAGATAGCTGTCATTATTTTCGTAATGCTTGCTATACGATTCTTTTCATGAGCATTCACTTCATATATGATCCTTCCGCTATCCTCATCCATTAAAATCGCACTATGGGCACTTACGGATACATTTGCATTGGCGCTTTGTACGGGTGCCATAAAAGACAACAGGAGAATGACGATACACAAACTTGATAACCCTTTATATGGAAAACGCATGAGTGCCCCCTCGTCTCTTTACTTGTTTTTGTACAAGTTTATGCAAATGGACAAGGGTTATGAATAAAAGAATGTAAACCTTCATGATATCTATTGATTTTCAACATAAAAAAAATCGATAGGGGCCCCTATCGATTTAGTGTTCTATCATACTAATAATGCAGCGATTTCATCAATTTTCTTAGCTCCGAATACCACTTCTTCATCGTTGATGATCATGGCCGGCACGCTCATGACTTTATATTTCTTCTTGATTTCCTGGAAATTGCTTATATCGACCATTTCAGCTTCAACGTTAGGGTTTTCAATCGCAATGCGCTGTGCACCGACTACAACGTCTGGACAGTAGTGACATGCCAATGAAACCATGACCTTAATGTTCGCTTTTTTACTAATTCCCTTAATTGAATTCAATACGACTGAATCCAATGCTTGACCAGGTCCGGCCAAGTTATAGATAGCCAAAATGAAGGAATTCAACTCATGGCCGCCTGGTACACCGTGGTATTTGACGCCACTGTATTCACCATTCGAATTTAAGAGGGAAACGACAGGGAACTTATCTGCATTGATTTTTTCTTCAATTTCCGGACTTTCCCCCTTGTTGTATAACTCAAGATGCAGCTTGTCTCCTAATTCCGCAACATCCAACAAGAAGTCTCGCAATTCGACTGATTTTGGCAAACTTTCATCGACGATGGACACCAATGTTACTTCGCTCTCCATCTTGCCGAAGATTCCCTTTAATTGGCCGCGTAACGCATCACTTAATAAAGCGCTTTTACCTGCCGGGACAGCGGCCTGTTCTTTTTTCGCCGGTTTTTCAACTTCAGGTTCATCTTTGATTCCTAGGCGATCTTTTTCTTCTTCAATATATTTACCGGCATCCGTTGCTGCAATCGCTCCATCAGATACAGCTGTAATAATCTGGCGCAAGGATTTTGGCCTTAGGTCGCCCGCTGCATAGACCCCTTTCACATTAGTCTTCATATCATCATCGGTTAAAATGTAACCAGCATGATCCATTTCGATATGGCCCTTGAAAATTTCTGTTTTCGGCTCATAACCTATGAAAACGAATACTCCAAACGTACTGTCTTCTTCCTTCGCCTTATATTCAAATTCTTCTTTAGTCGCATTATTGATGAAACGGGCACTTTGAATCATCCCGTCTCCATATACCCCAAGGATCTCCGTATTGAATTTCACTTCAATCTTATCATTTGCCATTACTTTATCCACAATGGACGGGGCACACGAGAAGCTTGATTCCCGGGCGATGATTGTAACTTTTGTAGCAAAGCGTGTCAGGAATATAGCTTCTTCAGCGGCTGCATATCCTGCCCCGATAACGAAAACTTCCAACCCTTCAAAGAATTCACCATCACATGTTGAACAATATGCTACACCGCGGCCAGTAAATTCCTCTTCACCTGGAAATCCTAGTGTTCTTGGAGAAGCACCCGTTGCAATGATGACGGCGCGGGCATGGTAGTCCCCTCCAAGGGTTTTAACGACTTTCACCTCACCGGAGAAATCCACGCCCGTTACATCAGCTTTGGCGAATTCAACGCCAAAATCTTCGTTTTGAAGCTTCATTTCTTCAACTAACCTAGGGCCCGATATATGGCGGATACCAGGATAATTGGCTATTTCCGATGTAGTTGCAGCTTGACCGCCGCCAGTTCCTTTTTCAAGAATTATTGTTTTTAACTTAGCTCTTCCTGCATAAACGCCGGCTGAGAGGCCTGCAGGTCCGCCACCAATAATTAATAAATCATATATTTTTTTCATCTTTTGTGCTCCTTGCTGAATGATAATACGTGCTAAACTGATTATTTTAAAAAACAAAAGGCACTTATTTTAGATAAGTGCCTTTTGTCATAAGATCTTGTAGGACGAGTTGTCCCAGTAATCGTAATCAATGCTAGGTATGTCCATTACCTTTAGAAATGGACCATCCCATTAAAAATTAAAGTTTACCTACAAGGTCTAGGCTTGGTTCAAGAGTAGCTTCACCTGGAGTCCATTTTGCAGGGCAAACTTTATCTCCATGTTCCGCTACGAATTGTGCAGCTTGAACTTTTCTTACAAGTTCTTCAGCATTACGGCCAATTCCTAGATCATTAATTTCGTATGCTTTAATTTGTCCTTCTGGATTTACGATGAAAGTTCCACGTAGAGCCAATCCATCTTCTTCAATCAATACACCGAATTGACGGGATAAAACGTTTGCTGGGTCAGCTAGCATTGGATATTGGATTTTACCGATTGTATCAGTAGCATCAGCCCATCCTTTGTGGCTGAAATGAGTATCTGTTGAAACTGAGTAAACTTCACAACCAATTTCCTTGAATGTTTCATAGTTATCTTGAAGATCAGCTAATTCAGTTGGACATACGAAAGAGAAGTCAGCTGGGTAGAAAAAGAATACTGCCCATTTTCCTTTAACATCTTCAAGTGTAACTTCTTTGAATTCTCCTGCATGGTAAGCTTGTACTTTAAAATCTTCAACTTGTTTATTGATCAATGACATAATAAATTCCTCCAATAGCTAATTTTTTTATCTGCTCCTGTTTATAATAATTATTAAATAGAAACTAGTCAATAAATATACCTTAATAATTTTTAAGTTCACAATTTGGTCACACTTTTTATATTGATATAAATTAATTATTTTTAAAAACCCATAGTACTTCAAAGTAGCATATTTAACACATTTCCAATGTTATTTCAAGGATTTAAGTAAGACACATGCTCATTATTTCGTGAGATGATATCATCTCCTTTTCAATCTAATTATAATATCCAAATGAGAATCATAAGTCGCTTCCAAATAAAATTTGCAGCTCCCCCTTCATATCCTTCCCATATTTTCCCTAAAAAATTCTTGATACAAAATTTCAGGCAAAAAAATACGAACCCTCACGGCTCGTATTTTTGTAATTGGTTCTCCAAAGACTTTCCTATATTGTATTCAGTTATTGCTTTTTCCAAATAAGCTTTTTCGCTTCAGTGAACCTTACGGCTGTTTTCGGCCAGTTTACAACGTCCCACCATTTATCCACATAGGCTGCCCGATTATTTTTATATTGCAGGTAATAAGCATGTTCCCATACATCAAGCACAAGGATTGGGATCGTATCCCACTGGGTCAAAACCATATGCAATTCCGATTGAAGTATTTCTAGCCGCCGCGCACGCGGAACCCAGACTAAAATCGCCCAGCCAACACCTTCTACTTGTTTGGCAGCTTCACTAAAATGACTTTTAAAAGCTGCAAAGCTTCCAAAATCCGTCTCAATCTGTTTGAGTAAATCCCCCTTTGGCTGTCCGCCCCCTCCCGGAATCATCTCTTCCCAGAACAGTGTATGGAGATAATGGCCTGACCCATGAAAGGCCGCTTCCTTTTCCCAATGTTTCAACAACGAAAAATCTCCCGTTTCCCTCGCTTTTTTCATCATCAATTCCGCTTTATTCAGCCCATCGACATATGCTTGATGATGCTTATCATGGTGCAGATACATGATTTCCCTCGAAATCGTCGGTTCCAACGCATCATAGGCATAAGGTAACGGCGGTAGCGTATGCTTCCCAATTGGCACTGATTGCCTATCCTGTATACTGAATTCTCTAGCGAGTTCTTCAATTTCCTCGTAGACCCGAGCCATCTCTTCTTCAATCAGGACCATATCCTCATAATCCATTTCTTCCTCATCCATATCTTTTGTCAACTGGGAAAGCCGTTCAATATTTGACACCAATGGCGAATCGGTGATATCGATTTTCTCAAGATATTCCATCACTCCATCAACCCAATCACTTACCTCTTTAGCATAATCTCTTTCATCAGACATCTTGCAACCTCCTCTTAACCTTTATGCACATAAATCATCAAAGTATTTTATGTTTCGATTAAGCAGAGATTCCATTTATAGCTAAAAAAAACAGCTAGGCCTCTTAAGCCCAGCTGTTTCATTATCTTGACTGTAACATTTTCGTCCGGTAATCCGTTTCATAAAACTCCAATTCTTCACGCATGGTCTGGAATCCACTTTCCACGGCCTTCATAATGGATATTATGCTGTCAGGTACACTTTGGTGAAATTTAATCGAGTTTTTTCCTGTATAGGCAGATCTGCTGTCCTCAAACCACCGATCTGATTTTGGGGAAAAGTATTCTTCGATACATTGATGATAAACTCTATAAAGCGTCTTTTCAGCTGCAGCTTTATTGAAAACATCATTTTTCAGAACGATTTGGGAAGCCTCCAAGCCCTCTTCACAACTTACAAGCATTCTTCTTAAACTAGAAAGGATTCCTTTATAATAGGTTTCATCCCCGCTTTTTTCCTCTTGCAGCTTAGAATAGGTCGTCTCATTTATAAATTCTTCTAGTTGAGCCACTGTCGTTTCTAAAAACCCTTTTACATCCTCAAGCTGAGATTTTACCAATGTATTCCCCAACCGTGAACCCTCCTCAAAATGATTAAGATTGAATATAATAGTCAACATGTGACTCTATATCATATGGTTTAGCTTGGTCAATAGATATAAACACTTTCTCCAATTTTTCAAAATCTATATTTTCGAAATAACCAGCCATCTCTTTTTCTGCATTTATATAAATACGTTTTCGGTTAACCAGGCTCGGGTCTTTAAGTAGACAGACCATGGCAATGATATCAGCCATATAAATATCTCTGTTAGGGCTTTTGAATATAGGATTGGCGGGATATGGGGTCCAACGGGTGACCATCTCATCAAAATAGCGAAGATACAGTACATTCAGCGTCTTTTCTTCTCCATCCCTTATGTATTGTATAACGGATCGATTAAAGAAGTCCTCAGGTGAATTTGACTTTTCCTTTTCAAGGCCAAATCCATTGCATGCTACAATTCGCACCCGCAATCCCCCCGCATTCATTTTTTTCTATATTATCACAATTTAATGAAAAATGTTATTCGATTGTTTGCTGAAATTTTTCAAAAAACAGATCGGCTTCACCATTTTCAAAGCTATCATCCGAATTATCTGCAAGAGGCGGTAATTCATCAATGGAATTCAGGCCGAAGTAATCCAAAAACTCTTTTGTTGTCCCATATAAATAAGCCCGGCCTGAGCCTTCAGCACGTCCGACCTCCTTTATTAAGACTTTAGTGACAAGTGTATGAATGGGGCGTTCCGTTTTCACTCCGCGAATTTCATCAATTTCAGCTCTAGTAATCGGCTGCTTATAGGCAATGATTGCGAGTGTTTCCAAAGCCGCCTGGGACAATCCTTGAGTGCTTGATGTTTCCACCAGCCTTTTCAAGTAATCCGAGTGCTCTTTCTTTGTCGTCATTTGATAAACACCCGCTATTTCGATCACCTGAATCCCGCGTACATCCGATATATATTCTTCCTTTAAACTTTCAACGATGTCCGTTGCTTGATATTCCGTAATTTCCAGGACAGAGGCAATTTGTTTGACGGATAGCCCTTCATCTCCGGCAGCAAACAATAATGCCTCAAGAATCCCTTTCCAATTAATAACTTCCAACTGGTTCTACACCTTCCTTAGCAGCAATCATGATATCCGAAAAATTATCTTCCTGTTCAACGATGATTTCATTTAATTTCATCAGTTCCAGCACCGCCATAAAAGTGATGACGATATGCTCTTTAACCGGGAGCGAGAACAGTTCAAAAAAACTTTTCTTTCCTTTAATCGATTGTAACTCAATCATGATTTCATCCATTCGTTTCTCTATCGATATCTCTTGTTTCGTTACCTTCGTGTAAAGCGGCTTTTGAATTTTTTGCCTTCGCAGCAGTTTTTGAAGAGCCCCCAACATATCGTATAGACTTATATTCAACTCTTGCTTATCACTTTCCGCTTCTTTAACATAAACTGATAAATCACTTGGGGGTTTGGTGAAAATCAAGCTTCTTTCTTCTTCCAACCCTTTAAATTCTTCGGCTGCATTTTTATACTTTTTATATTCTAATAGTTTTTCCACAAGCTCATCCCGTGGATCTTCCTCAAATATTTCCCCATCTTCATCAATCATTAGTTCATCTTCATGCTTTGGAAGCAACATTTTACTCTTGATGGCAAGCAGCGTTGCAGCCATCACCAGATATTCGCTGGCGACATCCAATTCCAGATGCTGCATCGTATGGATGTAACTTAAGTATTGATCTGTAATATCAGCCATCGGAATATCGTAGATGTCTATTTCCAGGCGATTAATCAAATGCAGAAGTAAATCCATCGGTCCTTCGAAAGCGTCAATTTTTATATTATAACCCATTAAATTACCTCATTTAAATCTAATTGGCCGATATAGACCTATTTCTTTTACTAATCAAGTATAGAGGATTGCCGCCCTTTATCCAAATAATAATTTACTGACCTTAGAAAAGTTTTTATTTGGGATTACCGTCAAATGGGTCGGTGCCCAATCACATTCTGAAAACCAACATAACCTAGAAATGTAAGAATAGCAGAACAAAGGAGGTACTCATTATGGGTGCAGGTGGTTTTGGAAACGGCGGCGGATTCGCGTTTATTGTAGTATTGTTCATTTTATTAGTTATCGTCGGTGCTTCTTGGTGTTAATTGAAGACTGATGAATCAAGCTGATTGCCTTGCAATCGGCTTTCTTTATTTTCCAGAAAAAAAATTCTATGCTAAACTTAGTGAGTGTACATAGCGGGTGTTAAGCTATAAGAAATTGCTTTTTGCCTTACTTTAGATGATTCCATCAAACAAAAGGGGTGCTCCTATTGAATTACGCGGAAGACTACCTTTCTTTTCTTGTCCATTTCCATGGGCCAAGGGATTACTTCGAATGTCATGAAATTCTTGAAGAATATTGGAAGGAAACTGCACCAAAAGAGCGTGACTCTCATTGGGTCGGGCTCATTCAAATTGCGGTTGCCCTCTATCATGATCGCAGGGGAAACAAAAAAGGAGCTGCAAGGACCCTGTCTAAAGCCCTGGCAAATCTCCACCTTAAAAAGGCCGAGCTCCTGAAGTTGGGACTCGATCCAGAACGACTGTTCAAATTGCTCGAGGACACCCATGAGCGAATGTTATCACAAAAGCCTTATAAAAGCATTAATCTGCCGATAGCCGATCAAAGCTTGATCGAAAAATGCCAGTCCATCTGTTTGCAAGAAGGATACTTATGGGGTACAGATAGCGACATGGCTAATTCCTCAATAGTTGATAAGCATCTAATGCGTGACCGTTCAGATGTCATTTCTGAAAGGGCTCGGCAGCTATCCCTTCGAAAAACAAGAATGGAGGACCGCCCTTAAAGGTGGTCCTCCATTCAAGCTTTCATATTCAAAAATCTTCACACCTGTCAAGAAAGCTTTCCGTAAACTCATTTGCTTTTAATTCTTTGTCAGGATATTGCTCCTTGATGGCCCTGACCATCGTTTTACCGATACCTTGCTTCCGGAAGGATGGATTTACGGAAATATGTTGTATCTCAATGTGGTTTGGAGAGACTTCTATCCCGATCAAGCCCGTAATCTCTTCATCTTTCCATAAGAACAGCTGTAGATTTTCATCCGTTTCATAATTCTTCATCGTATTCCGAAGCGTTTTTATCTCTTTTTCATTTGGCATGAAAGATAATAATCCCATGGCAAACTTCTCATAACTTTTCTTATACTTAATCAACATAATATCCCTCGTTACTAAATAACGTTTTTATTATCTTCCTGTTTCCATTTAATTTGCTTTGAATAATAATCCTCACATATATCATTTACATCATACATAAAAACCTCGTTCGTTTCAACATCACTTTCAGCACTTGATTTAACGATGTGCTATGTGCTAAGCGATAAACAGCCAATATACGATTCCCCACATCAAAGCGATAATAAGCATCATAAGTAAAAGAGTCTTATTACTTTTCCTCATCCCATACTCCCTTTATGAATGGTCCCAATATTTAAATAACGAATTCATTCTACTATATCTTAACACAATCTGACAAATATCCTTGCAATCTTGCTTCGATTTTACTACATTGGTAAAGTGAGTGATCTAGGTTCATAGAGAAACAAAGATACACCCAACTACTTCGTTAAAAGAACGTAGCGCCTTGGGCTATATAAATTTTTTTCAGGAAAATATGTATCTTTTTTATCCTTTGTTTCGTCAAATACTATGAATCTGATTTAAAGTGCCGCCCTTTTAATTGAAAGATTCCCAATTCAGCAGGAAAAGTTAAGGAGGATTATCATGAAAAAAACGAATAAATGGGTCATTGTGACCATTTTGTTATGTCTATTATTGCCATATAAAGCTTTTGCAGATGCAGCTGTTGGTGAAATGGTCGTCACACTTGGTGAGAATTTGACAAATGAACAAAAAAATATGATTTTATCAGAAATGAAAGCACCAAACGATGTTGAGGTTCTAACGGTTACAAATGCGGAGGAACATGAATACTTAGGAGACTATATCGCTAGCCGTCTGATCGGTACAAAAGCGATTTCATCTTCTGCCATTACTTTGGAGGAAAAAGGTACCGGACTTAAACTGGAGTCGAAAAACATTAACTGGGTTTCCGATGAAATGTATATCAATGCACTGGCAACTGCTGGAGTAAAAGATGCTACCGTTTATGTCACAGCACCTATACCCGTTTCCGGTACAGCGGCTTTGACAGGAGTCATTAAAGCCTATGAAATCTCTGCCGACAAGAAGATTCCTGAAGATGTGAAACAGGCAGCGAATGAAGAAATGGTGAAAACAGCAAAATTGGGTGACGAAATCGGTACAGAAGAAGCTTCTGCACTGGTTACGAAAATCAAAGAGGAAATGGCTGCAAATCCACCAGCCAATACTGAAGAGGTCCGCGAGGTTGTCGAGTCTTCAGCAAAAGACCTTGGAATCACCTTAAATGATGCTCAAGTTCAAAGTTTAATTGATTTATTCAATAAGCTAAAAGAATTGGATATTGATTGGAACGCTGTCGGTGATCAGCTTACTGCAGCTAAAGATAAACTTTCAAATTTTCTTGAATCCGAAGAGGGTCAATCATTTCTGGATAAATTGAAAGAAGTCTTCATTAGTTTAATAGACGCGATCAAGTCACTTTTCAGCTAAATCAAATAAAAAAAGGATGGCAGTGGCCATCCTTTTTTCTATTCTTTTGTGACGACTGCCGCTTCATGAAGGGCCAAATCCAAATGGATAAGATCTTCGTACGTCTCGCGTTTGATGACCAACCGGGCTTCTCCATTTTCGGCAAAGACGACAGCCGGTCTTGGAATCCGATTGTAATTATTCGACATGGAATATCCATATGCCCCTGTACAAAATACCGCCAAGACATCACCGCGGCCGGCTTTTGGCAATGGTAAATCCCAAATCAACATATCTCCGCTTTCACAGCATTTCCCGGCAATGGACACTGTCTCTTCTACAGGGTCAAGCGGCCGGTTTGCAAGGATGGCATCATATTTCGCTTCGTAAAGAGCGGGACGTATATTATCACTCATGCCCCCATCAACGGCAATATATTTACGAACATTAGGAACTTCCTTTTCAGAACCGACCTTGTACAGTGTCACTCCGGCGTCTCCGACTAATGAACGGCCAGGTTCGATCCAGATTTCAGGCATCACTAAATCAGAATCAGCAATCAGGTTCTGCACTTCCCTAACGATTTCCTCAACATATTGAGACGCCGGTAGCGGGTCGTCCTCTTGTGTATACCGAATCCCGAACCCCCCTCCAAGATTCAATACCTTTGGTTGAAACCCTACCGAGCCGTGCCAATCATTCAGCTTGCCGATAATTTTTTTTGCTGCAAGAAGGAAACCGGTCGTTTGAAAGATCTGGGAACCGATATGACAGTGAAGCCCCAGCACTTCGAGGAATTCACTTTGCAGCGCTTGCCGAAGGGCAGCTTCGGCCTGGCCGTTAATAAGGTCAAAACCAAATTTCGAATCTTCTTGCCCTGTCAAAATATAATCATGCGTATGGGCTTCGATACCTGGTGTTACACGAAGAAGGATTTTCACCTTTTGTTCACGGTTTGTACAAATTTCTTCCAACAGTGTCAACTCTGAAAAATTATCGACTACTATACAGCCAATGTCATGATCCAAAGCCATATGTAGCTCTTCATCACTTTTGTTATTTCCATGAAAATGAATTCGTTCTGTTGGGAAATTTGCCTTAATTGCCGTATACAATTCCCCTGCTGAGACAACATCGAGAGAAAGTCCTTCTTGCTCTGCCAACTGGATCATGGCAATCGAAGAAAAGGCCTTACTTGCGTAAGCAACTTGAGCTGAAATCCCCAATTCCTCAAAAGTTCTCTTGAACCCTCTTGCCCGTTCGCGAATTAGCTCTACATCATAAACATATAATGGTGTTCCAAATTGCTCGATCAATTCGATCGTGTCCACTCCGCCAATCTCCAGATGTCCACGTTCATTTACACCGCCGGTTCCGTACAAATGCATGATAGCCTCACCTTCCTGACTTAAAACTAAAGATTAATTAGAAATGAGGCAGCCACAAATAAAGAAACCCTGCTGTAAAAGGTCCTCTATATGAACAAGCCTCATCCGAATCGATATCCCATGTAAATATTGTTCTCTATGACTGCTTGGTAGTTCGAAGGGAAAGACAGATTGGTTTAAACTCCAAAGAGTCATAGTAGCTCTATCTCTTTGTGAAGCCTAACAATACCTCTTTATCCGAATAAAATTAAATTACCACAACTTTTCGACAACATCAACCTTTAGATTTTCTCGGCTGCCTATATAGATCCTGGGGATGTACAATACTCGGACGTTCTATTGTACCAGGATAAGGTCTTCTTAATATTATATGTGACAAGGCCTTTGGCTGAAACGGGAGAAGCGGCCATAAATAAGGCGTATTTAACGTTTTTATACTAGTAAGCATAATAATGTAGAGTGTGATGCCTATGACTAGGCCAGGCACTTTAAATAAAGCGACCAATACTAGCAGGACTAAACGGGAAATTTTATTTGCAACTCCTAGTTCTAAACTTGGAGTGACAAATGTACCGATTGTCGCTACGGAAGCGTAGAGAACCACCTCAGGAACAAATAGGCCAACATCTATCGCTATCTGCCCTATCAAAACTGCCGCAACCAAGCCCATTGCCGTAGAAAGCGGGGTCGGGGTATGAACGGCTGCCATCCTTAAAAATTCTATCCCAATATCGGAAATGAAGATTTGGATCACAATGGGTATATGCGTTTTTTTATTCGGCCCGATATACTCGAACTTCTCCGGCAGGAGGGAAGGCTCTAAACAAAACAATAACCAAATCGGCAGCAAGAATAACGAAACGAAAATCCCCAAAAAACGTACCCAGCGCACCAAGGTTCCAACAGCAGGTGCCTGCCGATACTCCTCAGCGTGCTGCATGTGATGGAAAAGAGTGGACGGAGTAATGATGACACTCGGTGACGTATCCACATAAATAAGGACATGCCCCTCAAGTAAATGTGTTGCAGCTACATCTGCCCGTTCCGTGTACCTGACAAGCGGGTATGGGTTATATCTTTGCTTGACGATGAACTCTTCGATCGTTTTATCAGACATCGTTATGCCATCAACCTCAATACTATTCAATTCCTTACGAACGATATCAATCAAATCAGGATCGGCAATATCTTTTATGTAGCCGATGGATATATCCGTTTTCGACCGTTCCCCTACATGCAACATTTCGAAACGTAATCTTTCATCCCTGATTCTCCGTCTTGTTATCGCTGTGTTAATGATGATATTCTCGACAAAACCGTCCCTTGATCCACGGACGACTTTTTCCGTATCGGGTTCTACTGGCTGTCTCCCGGGATAACTCCTGACATCCACAACCAATCCTATTGGTTTACCATCAACAACAACGACTATTAAACCGGATAATACCTGATCAACAAGCTCATCCATCGTCTTTATTTCCTCAACGGATTGGTGTACAAGCAAGTCTTTGACTACATCAAAAACTTTAGTAGACAAGATTTCCGCATTTTTGTTATGAATAAGAGAATCGAGGATTGCAATGATGTACTCTGTATCCGTCAGTCCGTTTATATAGTAAAGATGCACATCTTTTCTTAGGACCTTTATCCTTCTTACACCTAAGTCGAAGCTGACACCTAGACCTACATTCTTTTCCATGTACGCGTCAACTTCCGCTACCCTATTCGGGATCGGTTTCATGTTTTCAGGTTTTTCTGAAGTCATCATGACCACTCCTTTCCAATATGATTTCCACCGCTAGCTTCGTTATCGGTGCTCCTCTTTTAAAATCGTCCTGATGGGACATTTTACCAATATCCCCTATCCCCACTACTATGGGAACATGTAATTGATCGATACAATACACCGTATCTCCAGTTATCTTGCCGAGTTCAAATTCTTCGGCGCCGTATTTATCAACCCCGTTCGGTGTCAGGTTACCATCACGGTCAATACAGATATCCACCTTTGTCCATTCTTCCCTTCTAGTCTTTGAAGCGACCGCTATCACACCAAGGACATTAATATCAGGGTGACCGGCAACTACCTTCATTGCCTGTTCGCCTGATCCTTCACCGATAAAACCGCTATCATCAAACATGACCAATACAGGATCATACTTTGCCTTTTTTATTAATTCAACTAGCTCCAAGCCCGTATATCGTGATGGATTACCTTGGGACATGGAGATACACCTTCCCCCTATTTCCTTGGCTACATGCTCGACAGCACGTTTTGCATACTCATCTCCATCCGTAATCAATATCACTTTTCGTTTGGTCACCATCTTGGGCCTACCTTTCATCATCAGGAATAGTTACCTCATAAACTTATAAATCCACTAAATAAATCCATTGGAATAATGATCCGGCTATTTTTCCCAATACGAGTGCCATTAACAGATAAATGATTTTCTCTTGAATTCCGATTCGCTTTGACAGAACCGGAAATACATTCAGGACTTCAGTTAAGGCAGCAGCAAGCATTCCATTAAATATCCCGTCAGCCAATCCGATCGGAATTAATAAAAAATATGGGAGGGAAAATTCCGTTTCCTGTAATCCTAACCATGTTCCTGCGACAACGCCGGAAATGATGGCTCCTTCGTAGTAATGAATCATCTTCATTGTTTTTGTCAGCTGAGTCAGTCTCGGAATCACCCCAAGTACAGTTAAAAACGCTACAAAACCGGCACCTGTTGCAAAACCCCCGGCTAAACCGACAAAGATTCCAAAGATAATTTTACCGGTCATCAAGGTGGCGCACATTCTCCTTATTTTCATTCATGATTACATAACTGTCCAAATCCTGCTGATAGTTGAACATTTCAACCTCGAGCGGACTAGGTTCCTCATTGAAGCGTTTTTTAAAAAAGTGATTAAAAAATAGAATCATGCCCATACCAAGGCCGAAGCTATATGGGATTTGGATCAATAACGGCTTATCGTCCACTTTTCCCGTGATTATAGTAAAGATTTTTTGATGCACTTCTCCCATGCTGACATCCACATGAAAATTCATGATCGTCATCCCGCCGCCGACAAATAACAAAAACCAAACTAAGGCGAATGTCAGGTATGACATTTTCTTTTTCGAGAGGATGATTTCGATGATCGTTTGGGAGGGCCCGAATGTATCCAGTTCAATAGTCGGATCCATCTTGCGGATGGCCACGATAACTTGAGCCAAATCAACGACAATAATATTCTTATCTTCCTTCTTGACCGTTAATAATATAATTTCTTCAATAATGGTAATCACTTCTTCAGGTCCGATTATCCTTGCAATATCTTTTATCCTCACCGTTTGATTTCCCTTTACTTGTACACGGTTCCTCATCCTGATATATACAACTGCCACTATCATCACATCCCGACCTTTTATTTCCTTATGCTAGTAGTATGGTTTGGAAACAGTTTGAAAATGCAGGAAGTGAACCATGTCCAAATATTACTAATTTGAAAACAAAAAAAGACACGCTGCAATGACAGCATGTCTTTTTGATTACATTCATATATTAATGAGTGGGGAAGAAAATCAGCTGAATCAAAAATATAAATCCAAAAATATAAATGAGAGGATGTACCGATTTTCCTTTTCCACTGAATACCTTCATAAGGGGATATGTAATGAACCCGATCGCAATCCCTGTAGATATACTTGAAGTAAGCGGCATCGTTAAAATGATAGCAAATGCCGGAAATGCCTCATCGAAAATTTTCCAATTTACTTTTGCCAGCCCTTCCATCATGAAACATCCTACAATGATCAAAACGGGAGCTGTGATTGCTTGAACTGAAGAAATTGCCGATATCAATGGAGAAAAGAAAATCGATGCAGCAAACAAGATTGCCACGACAGTAGCGGTCAATCCCGTACGTCCGCCTGCGGCCACTCCCGTGCTCGATTCAACATAGGCCGTTGAAGGACTTGTACCAAACATCGAGCCGACTGTTGTCGCAATCGCATCACCTAAAAAGGCTTTCTTGGCACGAGGGATTTTCCCATCCTTCGTTAGTCCAGCCTGTTCCGTCACACCAATCAAGGTTCCTGTCGTATCAAAGATCGTCACAAGTAAAAAGGCGAAAACAACTGAATATAATGAATTCGTGAAGACCCCAGCAATATCGATATCGAAAAATACCGGTGTTGGAGGTACAGATAAGACCCCATCAAAGTTGAGCAAACCGATAAAGTAGCCAATGATTGCCGTAATGATCATACCAATGAAAATTGCTCCTTTAATATTACGGGCCATAAAAATCAAAGTAATGAATAAACCTGCTAACGCTAAAACGGTTCCAGGCTGGTGCAAATCTCCAAGCGTCACCATCGTTGATTCATTAGGCACTACGATTCCAGCATTTTTCAATCCGATAAACGCAATGAATAAACCAATTCCGGATGTGATGCCATATTTTAATGAGTTAGGAATCGCATCAATTATCATTTTACGCAAGCTTGTCACGCTAATTAATAGAAATAGCAAACCAGCAATGAAAACCGTACCGAATACGGTCTGGTATGAAAGGCCCTGTGCCCCCACTACGCTGGCAAAATAAGCATTCAAACCCATCCCTGGTGCTATCGCAATCGGATATTTTGCAACAAGCCCCATGATAAGGGTACCAATCACCGCTGATATGACCGTTGCCATGAAAACTTGTTCAAATGGAATTCCGATTGAAGACAATAAAGCCGGATTCACAATAAGGATATAAACCATAGTTAAAAATGTCGTAACACCCGCCATGACTTCTGTACGGACATCCGTCCCATTTTCTTTCAGGGAGAAAAACTTTTCCAAAAACATATTTTAGACCTCCAGATCTAAAGGAAACACCGACAACCGTTTGCACGAAAGTACAAGGTGTCCTAATATTGTACTGCATCGACGTTTTTCCTGATCGTTATTCATTAAAAGAAAGATAAAAAAACGAATGAGAAACGCGACCTTTACTATAATATTCGTTTTTATTCCTAAATTCAACTAAAAATTCGCCCCCATTCATATTTTCGCCCTACCTGATAAGGAATCACTTTTACTTTTTCCTAAAATCAAGATTTATTTTCAGCTCAATAAAAAAACCACATGAATCACTGATTCATGTGGTTTTTCATTTGCTGAAGAATCTTCTTTTCCAGCCTTGACACCTGGACTTGGGAAATACCAAGCCTTGCCGCCACTTCCGATTGCGTCTGATCTTTATAATACCTCAGGAAAACAATCAGCCTTTCACGTTCATTCAATTCATGTATGGCTTCTTTCAAAGCGATTTGATCGAACCAGGATGTTTCATTATGGTCGGCAATCTGGTCAAGAAGAGTAATCGGATCTCCATCATTTTCGTAAACCGTTTCATGGATGGATGAAGGGCTCCTGCTAGCTTCTTGGGCCATGATGATTTCCTCTGGCGACAGCTCTAGATGTTCCGCCAATTCGTTGACAGTCGGAACACGGCCATTCGTCTTTGAAAGTTCCTCTTTGGCCCTGCGAATTTTATTCGCCATTTCCTTTAATGACCGGCTTACTTTAACCGTTCCGTCATCACGGATAAAACGTTGGATTTCACCAATGATCATAGGCACAGCATACGTTGAGAATTTCACTTCAAACGATAAATCAAATTTATCCACGGACTTCAACAGACCAATACAGCCTATTTGATAAAGGTCATCCGGTTCGTAACCTCGATTGAGGAATCTTTGCACTACTGACCATACAAGTCTTAGATTGCTGTTGACAATCAGGTTCCTCGCATCTTGGTCACCGCTCTGGCTGCGTTGGATTAAATTCCGCAATTCCTCATCTTTTAAATGGGGCTGGCTTTTCTTGCCCTTCTCGTTTTTAACCTCCACATCCATATGCAAGTCTCCCTTAATTGCACAAAGCTCTGCTTGTAGTTAAGTGCTTTTTTAATCGAATGATCGTGCCTTCGCCCTTGTGGGAAATTATATTGATTTCATCCATGAAGTTTTCCATGATGGTAAATCCCATACCGGAACGTTCAAGTTCGGGTTTTGTCGTAAATAACGGCTGTTTAGCCTCCTCGACGTCTTCAATGCCCAGTCCTTCATCCCGGATGGTCAATTCCACAGTATCGCCTTCGATGATCACTGAAATGTAGACCCAACCTTCCGGGTCACTTTCATAACCATGGATAATCGAATTCGTAACGGCTTCTGACACGACAGTCTTGATCTCTGTCAATTCATCCATCGTCGGGTCCAATTGGGCAATGAAAGCCGCAACAGTTACCCTGGCAAAAGATTCATTTTGGCTAAGTGCAGAAAATTTCGTTTCCATTTTATTTTTCATCTTAGGCAACCCCCAGTCTTTGCAAAGCGTTTTTTTCGGATAGTTCCATTTTAACAATTTTAAACAACCCTGACATCTCAAATAACCGCTTTACTGCTGGAGAAATTGCACAGACCACCATTTCACCTTGCTTTTTGTTTACCTGCTTATAGCGCCCTAAAATTACTCCGAGCCCTGAACTGTCCATAAAATCCAATTCTTCCATGTTAAGGATGATATGCTTGATATTATGCTTTTGAATGGCTGCCTCTGCCTGGTTTTTCAATTTTTCTGCTGTATGATGATCCAAATCACCTTTGAGACGAATGCACAATACGCGGTTTTTCGCCTCCATATTAATCGTAAGACTCATTATATACAGCCTCCTTCACTGTCTTATAAAGAGTCAAATTCTCTTTTTCACCTGCCGATTCCTCCTTACTAGCAAAACTAGTGGAGTTTCGCCTAAATTAGTACGATTAACAGGCAATGCGACAATTTATTCTATTTCGCCTGGGTAAACATGCCGAAAGCCCTTTTATACAATTGCCACCAGCTGGCATTTTCAACAGTTTCCTTCGCAACAATCGGAGATTCGACATACACCTTACCGTTTTTCTTCAATTCAAGCGTACCAATTTCATCCCCTTTTTTAATCGGGGCATCCAAATCTTTATCAAGTGTGATTTTTTTTGTAAAGTCCTTTGCCGTTCCATTTTTGGCAGTCAAAACTGAAATCGGTTCACTTGTGACTCCCATCACGGATTTTTTTTGTCCTTTACTTACCTTGGCTTCACCTAACACCTCGCCGCGTTTATAAATCGGGTATGTGATGTATTGTGAAAATGCATAATCTAACATCTTGGTGACCTGAGCGTTTCGTTCTTTTGGAGAAACGGCTCCGAAAACGACGGCAATGACACGCATATTCCCTTTTTTAGCAGTCGCTGTCAAACAATACTTCGCTTCATTTGTGAATCCTGTCTTCAATCCATCGACCCCAGGGTAAAATTTCACTAATCTGTTCGTGTTGACAAGCCAGAATTTCTTTTCGGTATTTTCACGGAGATAATCTTCATATGTACCCGTGAACCTTGTAATCGTATCATATTTCAATAATTCCTTTGCCATGATCGACATATCATGTGCCGAGCTGTAATGATCTTTAACAGGAAGGCCTGTTGCGTTTTGGAACTTTGTATTTTTCAACCCGAGATCCTTCGCCTTTTTGTTCATTTTCCTAACAAACTCTTCTTCCGATCCAGCTAGACGTTCAGCCATCGCCACCGATGCATCATTCGCCGAACCAATCGAGATGCCCTTGAGCATTTGTTCTGTGGTCATTTCTTCACCTGGCTCAAGAAAGATCTGGGAACCGCCCATCGATGCTGCATACTCACTAGTCCTGATTTTCTCCTTCATGCTAAGTTCGCCTTTATCGATCGCTTCCATGATCAGCAGCATCGTCATGATTTTCGTCATGCTTGCCGGTGAAAGACGAACGTCTGCATTTTTATCATAGAGAACAGTACCTGTATCCCGTTCAATCAAAATAGCGGATTTAGCATTTGCCGCCAATTCGATTCCTTTTTCTTCAGCTGCTTTTGTATGCGGGATGCTAAAACCCATTGCTACCAAAACGGTTAAAAATAGAGAAAGAATCCGCTTCATCTCCATACCCTCCAATCTTTATAGGTTTTATTTTTTCCATTAAACCCATTTTTATACAAATAAAGATGAATTTTGAAACATATATTGGATATAGGTAACAAAGTGAACCAAATTAAAAGAGGATGCGCATGGGCATCCTCTTTTAACATTCAATGGGATAAACGTAAAAAGGCCGCTCTTGAGCGGCCCCAGTTTGTAGACAAAAGGGGTTCGGAATTAAAAAATTCTGAACCCCTTTTGAAATTCCCTTTGAATTTTCGCCTAAAGTTAAGAGATTGGGGCTCTACGAGCCCACTATGTTAGGC